>NZ_JAUBUR010000006.1:212865-260758 GCF_036705485.1 Microcoleus sp. AT9b-C3
GTTCGGCAACGGATTTTTTAACGGCTGTAACGGATGTAACGGATTGAAGGAAGAAGGGAGAAGAAAAATTCGGCGATTGAAATCGCTTGTAGGCACAGGAAACGCGCCAGCTAAGGGTGGGAAATATCGGGGGATTTCAATCGCCCTTTATCAGGGGAAGTTGCTAAATCAGTGCGCCATTGATAAAGCTGCTAACTACAGCCAAGGCGATCGCCCCCAGTACCGCGCTCCAAAGGCCCATCCGCAAACTAAATCCTTCCACTAACTTCGCAGCCGAGGCAAAAATAATCACGTTCATGACAAAAGCAAACAGGCCGGAAAGCAATCCCAGCGTCAGTAGGTTCGGCACGAAAAAAACTGCTTTCAGAATTGGCAAAATTAAAACATTCAACATTCCCAAAACCGCAGCGGAAATTACTGCTTTCGGTGTGCTGTCAATGCCTACGCCGATCGGCAGTTGAGAAATTAGCAGCAAGCTGCTGCCCGTGACCAGCCAAGCAATCAAAAAATCGATCGGTTCCACAGCGCCTCTACCTCCTTAACAGTTGAATTGTCAGAAAAACCTGATATTTAACATATACGTTATATACGTTAATTAAACAATCCGGCTGATTCGTCTGCCAATGGACAGAATTTATGTCTGTTACTAAAGAGTTAGGAGTTATAATCCCTGTAATCATCTGCCAAATCATCCGGATGGGAACCGTATCAACCTGTTAGTTGAATAAAAAGAGCAGATTAATTAATATGGCTGGCGATTTTTCTTTTAACTCTAAAATCCGATTCGACAAAAATGGCTTGGACAATGCTTCACGGCAACGCAGCCGATCGCTCCAAGTTATGATTTTTATGCTGATCGTCACTACCTTGATGGCGCTACCAATATTTCGTCTAGCCGAATTGCAACTGGTACAGGGAGCCTACAACCGACAGCGGGCGGAAAATAACCGTATTCGCCCTGTTTCAGTCCCCGCGACTCGCGGTCAAATTTTAGACCGCAACGGCAAAATTTTTGCGGCCAGCCGCGTATCTCGATCGGTCTATGTGTGGCCAAAAGAGCGATCGGCCCAGGAGTGGCAAGAGATCGCCGCTACACTGAGCCCGATCGTCAAAGTCCCCGCTGCCGAAATTATCAAAAAAATCGATGGAGCCGGCTACAAATCAGCGCTACCAGTGCGAATTAGTAAAGATATCGATGTCGGTACTTTCGTCGCTTTGGGAGAACAAAGTAGTGCTTTGCGCGGAGTAGAAATTCGCGTAGAATCCAGCCGAGACAATCCCCACCAGCAATTAGCAGCTCACCTTTTGGGATACGTCGGCGAAGCTAGTTTAGAGCAATTAAAAGCTAATCCTGCATATCCGATGGGGATGCTCGTCGGTCAGATGGGAGTTGAAAAATTAGCCAATTCAACTTTAGAGGGCGTTTGGGGAAACCGTTTAATCGAGGTGAATGCTAAGGGCGAGGAAATCCAAGATTTAGGTGTAAAAGACCCTATTCCCGGCAAACCGGTGCAGCTAACTTTAGATTTAGATATGCAGAAAACTGCGGAAAAAGCTTTGGGCGATCGCCTGGGTGCCGTTGTGGCGATCGACGTAAAAACCGGAGCTCTTTTAACAATGGCTAGTTGGCCGACCTTTGATCCCAATATTTTCACCCGCAAGGTGACTCAAACAGAATGGGATCGACTGCAAGGGCCAGACAAACCTTTTTTAAATCGGGCAGTTCAAGGCTATCCAGTCGGCAGCACTTTTAAGATTGTAACTTCTGTAGCCGGGATGGAGTCTGGCAAGTTTTCTCCTGACTCGACTTTGGGCACTTCTTCTTCAATTACGATCGGCGGAATTTCTTTTAATGAACACAGCGGCGGTTACGGCGTTATCGGTTTCCGCGATGCTTTAGCCTACAGTAGCAATACGTTTTTCTATCAAGTAGGCATGGCTGCCGGTCCCGAAGAAATGGCGAAAGCAGCTAAAAAAATGGGTATTGGCGGTACTATTAATTTAGAGCTTTTGGGGTTAGAATCCGCCAATCACGGTCAAGTTCCGATCCCAGCAGAGAAACAGAAAATGTATGGAGAAGATTGGTACGTTGGCGATACAGTAACGATGTCGATCGGTCAAGGTTTGGTACTTTGTACTCCCCTAGAATTGGCTGTGATGGTGTCAACTGTTGCTAATGGCGGTTATCGAGTTCAGCCGCATTTATTGGCTTCTCAAACCAACACTCCTATTACCAAAAAAGTGCCCACAGGTATTAAGCCTGCAACTTTGAATGTTGTTCGCCAGGGATTGATTGACGTGGTGAAAAAAGGTACTGGCAAACGCATGAATGATGGTACTATTCCTTTAAGTGCGGGCAAAACAGGGACGGTGGAAATGCCCGGTCATCCTGACAATTCTATGTATGTGGGTTTTGCTCCTGCGGACAAACCGGAAGTTGCGATCGCAGTTATAGTTGAAGGCGGCGGATTTGGTTCTGTATCGGCGGCACCAATTGCTCAAGAGGTATTCCGAACCTATTTTCAAAAGCAGGGTTTTAAACCTACTAATAAGCCTTTCTAGTCATGAGTTGACTGTTGACTGTTGACGGTTCATATTGTGTTATGTAGGGTGCGCACTGCGCACCTTAACGCTATAAGTGCGATCAAAAGTTTTCCCCTACCAATCGTCTCACTTATACGGTCGATAAATTCATCATTTGCGCCACCTGTTCCAGACTCATCCCAGAATTTAAGAGTTGAGTTACGAGCTGACGCAATGTTGACTCCGCCGCCAGTCGTCCCAGGTTTTCTTCCTTGTGAGTCTTCAAAAACTCACCCGTTTGAGGAACTCTAAACCTCAATTCTCCTGAAATTAGATGCAATTCCAGTCCCAGCACTTCACTGAACAACCACAGCGTATCGAAAGCGATATTGTTGGCTGCAATTGGCTCATACTGATTGTTTATCAAACGTACTCCCTGTAAAATCGGATTCAAATAATCTCCCGACGGATCGTACTGAAAATATTCCCTAACTCCCAAAGCTCGATAAATTTCCCGTTTAGTTTCTTGGTCTTTCGTCTGAGTTGTTTCCGAAGTAATTTCTAACACAAAATCTGGAGTAATTCCCCCTTCTTCCCAAACTTTATAATTATCCCTTTTGCGGTTGGCAACTCCAAACACCACATAAACATCCGGGGCCACAACTGCCTGGTTGTTCCCTTCTTCATAATATATGAAAGAATTGGCTGACACGTAAACATCAGAACGTTCTTGAAAGTAAAGCTTCACCGCTTCAACGCTGTAAGTCCTGTAATCGCGCGTGATGTCGCTTTCAGCCATCGGCTCTCCGTCGCTGCTGGGATATTCTATTTCTAGTTGTTCGACTTGAGTTAAAATTGTCATTTTTCAATTTTCCTCAAAGTTAATTAATTTAATGCTAGTATTCTTTCAGAGTTGGAAAAAGTTCGAGATTTCTCGACAAAATCAACAAATGTAAGGTGCGCACTGCGCACCCTACATAATTAGGTGCTGCGTCCTGGACTGTAAGGCTGGTCTTATGGTTGACAGATACAGACTATTAAAATTCTAATTAATTCCTCTATCTAAAATAATCATTTCCGAACCAACAACTGGACTTCTAGCTATTAACTTGCCTTCCATATTCGCAATTTCTAACTTGCTGAAATCGAGTGAGTTAGCCTCCTTCCACATCTTCGTGGCTAGTTGATTTTGCTCAACTTCGCTGAGTTTGTACCAATCTTCAGCGACTTTTACTGTCAAAATGCTGCTGGCAAAATTAGCTTGAACAGACTCAACTAAACTGCCGCCCAGTCGATTCTTAATGTCAGTAACTTGATTTTGAATCGCAGCAATCAGAGACTGTTCGGGCGTCAGCGGTGGCGGTGGGATAACTTCTACTGGTTGGGGTTTTTCTGGAGCCACTAAATCGGGCAACTTGCTTTTGAATTTAGTAGAGATTGGCTCAGACGGTACGATCGCCTCTGGGGATTTCGGCGTTCCCGATGCGATAAAATCACCAAACGTTGGCGACGACTGCTGCGCTGCTGGGACAGGCACTTTTGCTACTTTATCCGGCGGTTTTGCTGAGAAAGTGTTGAAAGTTAAACCGACTACAACGATCAGAATTGCTGCTAATGCGGCGTTTAAAATTGGATCGGACAGCTTCTGGTTCGTAGATGGTGGCAGTAGCGATCGCACTAGCCGTACAATACTTTGCCAAAGTACACCAATGTTCTCTAAAAAGCTCCCTTCCCTGCGTTGGGATACAGACTTTTTATCAACTTTTACAGCAACTTTTGGCGGCACGCTGTTAACTTCCACAGCAACAGCGGGAGGAGTTACTGTTGCTGAGTCAGAAGCGGTGGGCGCGATCGGCTTTTGGGGCTGCAACGACGGTTCTGCTGCTAATTTTTTCCCTTTTTTTCCCAAATTTCCAATCGATGCCATCAAAGTTTTGATTCTCTGATTTTTGGGAACCGCACTGCTGGCATTTTGAGTTTTGCTGCCAGTGGGGGCAGACTTTGCAGCCGAATCAACCTGCGGTGTCGGAGATTGAGAGGGTTCTGGAGTTGACTGGTTTAGTTGTTCTTCTGACATTTTCTCTGCCTTGGGGCGTTGCAAATATATCTAAACGAGATAAATTTTAGTTGAGCCATCTCAACCTTAATTTATCATTTAACTTAGTTGTAACGGAATCAAAATGAGCATCAAACGCCGTCACTTTCTACTTTTAGGCAGTCTCAGCAGCTTTGGTTTTGCCGGAGTCTGGAAAATGTTTCAGCTTCGGACTGCCTGGGATACAGACACCGATGCTGCTGTGGCTTCTAAGGTTGAGGCCCAAAGGGCGATCGTTCCTTTGCCGGCCTCACCGCCTATTTTACGCTTTATTTCGGTGGCCGACACCGGTACCGGCGCTGAAGGTCAGTATGCTGTGGCTGAGGCGATGGCGCAATATCACCGGGAAAACCCTTTTAATGTTGCTGTTCTCGCCGGCGACAATATCTACAATAACGGCGAAATTGAAAAAATTAATGCTGTTTTCGAGAAGCCTTATCAGCCCTTATTGCAGCAAGGCGTAAAATTTTATGCTTGTCTGGGAAATCACGACATCCGCACTGCTAACGGCGATCCGCAAGTTAAATATGCGGGTTTTAATATGCAAGGTCGCTACTATACTTTTCGCCGCGATGCCGTACAGTTTTTTGCTTTAGATACCAATCACAATGCGGATTGGAAAAATCAGCTTGTTTGGCTGGAAAAAGAGTTGAGTCAGAGCACGGCACCTTGGAAAGTTGTGTTCGGTCACCACCAGATTTATTCCTCTGGTCTGTACGGAGTGAATCAACCTTTTATTAAGACTTTGACGCCTTTGTTTCAAAAGTACGGCGTGCAGCTTTATATCAACGGACACGAGCACAGTTACGAACGAACTCGCTCGATTAACGGTACGACTTATTTAATTTGCGGTGCCGGCGGGGGCACTCGTGCGGTGGGGCGTTCTGAGTGGACGGAGTATTCTGCTAGCCGCCTGA
The DNA here is from genome assembly GCF_036705485.1 of Microcoleus sp. AT9b-C3. Lineage (NCBI taxonomy): Bacteria > Bacillati > Cyanobacteriota > Cyanophyceae > Oscillatoriales > Microcoleaceae > Microcoleus > Microcoleus sp. AT9b-C3. The sequence goes on from NZ_JAUBUR010000006.1 coordinate 218,401, forward strand.
GTTTTGCGACGTTTGATGTCTATGAAGACCGGATGTTTGTCAGTTCTATGGGTACTGACAAACTGGTTTTTGACCGAGGGGTGATTCAAGTGCGATCGGCTTAATTCAAATTATATTCAGGAGCCAACAAAATGAATAGGGGTTTTAGAGCCAATAAAACTGGTTTTGTTTTAGAAACAACTGTAGAAGGTACGTTGAGAGGCCACGGATATCTCGAAATATGCCCCCAGTTGCCGAAAAAGCGCAAGCGAGATTGGCTCTTAATCTCTACTGAGAATCCCAAGCGATATGCTAAACAAGTTTATATCGGCTCTAGCATCTATGAAACTGAAATAAATGTCGATTTTTATATTGTTGGTTCCGGTTTGTTTCCTCTGGGTCTAATTGTTGAGTGCAAGTGGCAAGAAGACAAAGGTTCAGTAGACGAGAAGTATCCTTACCTCAATTTAAATATTAAAAATTGTTATCGGGTGCCAACTATTGTTATAGTGGGTGGTGACGGTATGAGGCAAGGTTCGATCGACTGGTTTAAAAAACAAATTCCTGACAATCAAAATCTGTTGGCAGTTCACAAGCTCGAAGGTTTCATTACCTGGGCTAACAAATATCTGTAACAGGAATTACGGAACTTTGCCACCTGTGGGGCAACCACGTATTGCTCCTACAAAATATGCTTGATTAGAGACTTGGCTTAAGTAAGATTTAAAATGAACGTATTAATAATTCCTTGATTTTTCCGCGTTTGAAGCTATTAGAATTTATTCCCCTAGCTGCTGATATTTCAATTAGTTTTGGCAGGGATTTATTTGGGTAAACTTGAGTATCGCTGTAGATTTTTTCGATAAAATCGCAGTTTGAATTAGATAGCATAACTTTCACGCCTCGTTCTGCAAGTTCGGCAAAAACATCTCTCAGTTTAAGCTGTTCCGATTCTTTGAAATTATCCCGGCTGTAAGTCGTGAAGTTACTGGTGGCACTGATTGGATAATAAGGCGGATCAAAATAAACAAAGTCTTCGCTGCTTGTAGCAAAATCCAAAATTTCCTCGAATTTTCTGACTTCTATTTGAGCGGGCGCGAGTAAAGATGACACCGAGCGCAGTAAATCTGCTTGACAAATGTTAGGGTTTTTGTATCGACCTATGGGAACATTAAATTCACCTTTTGAGTTTTCTCTGTAGAGGCCGTTGTAACAAGTTTTATTTAGGTAAATCAGGCGTGCTGCTTTTTCTGTATCTGTTTTGTAGGAGCGCGATCGCACCCAGTAATAATAATTTTTATTGTCCTTGGTGTGTTCTAACTGATGCTCCTGTAAAAGTAGAATCAGCTCCTCAACTCTATCCCTGACACAGCGATAAGCATTAATCAATTCAGGATTAATATCTGTTAAAACAGCTTGCAAACCAGGGTGCTGCTGTGCTAAGTAAAAAAATACAGCTCCGCCACCCAAAAAAGGCTCGTAGTAAGTTGTGAACTTTTCAGGAAAATAAGGTTGATATTGTCCAATCAACCTAGTTTTGCCTCCTGCCCATTTCAGAAACGGACGTGGCAAGACGAAAGAAGGTGCGGCAGCAGACATTTATCTAGAAATAACGGCCCTATAATATTTATCACAACTAGAACTCAATAGAAATACTTCTGAAGTTCTTACCGGAGGTCGGGTGGCATTAAACAGACAGTGCGGGAGCCATCGGCGAAAAGTTTTCGTTAGAATTATATATGTCAGCCTCGCCGGCAAAAATGCCCGATCGCCCGATTGGCAGATTTAGCTCCGGCTGTGCCAAAATTGTCTAACTCGCTCACAAGTGTTACCAGTCAAAGCTCGTGCTGTGACACTTTACCCCACCAAGCTCATGCAAGATTTTATTAATAACGTCTCTCGCTACCCGCGCTTTTTCATTACGATATGTCTGGGAATTTTCTTTTTCCTGTTCGAGCGACTCAAACCCCTGCTCGATCGACCGGCAACTGCGATCGCCCTGATTAGTTCAATTGTAGCGACTTTTGTCTTTCTAACTTTTACACTGCGGGCTATGTTAGGCCTGAGTTCGGTTTAAAGCCAAGCTAGAACGCCAACATCAACGGCAAATTCAGTTAAAACACTAACTCCCAAAGTAACTGCCAACTCTTGCAGGCGATCGCACACTTGACAAGAGTCGCTGCGATAGATTGGAAGAGGAACAAAATTGGGCTAGTTACGCCAGTGCTCCTCAACCAAGGCGCCGGCAAACATTACCGAAGTGCAGGGCATTTGGGGCTATCAACATTCACTGGGGAAATACTGCACCTCTGTTTCCCCGGTGTCCCACTTAATCATTAGGAAGCGGCACACCCCGCCCCGCTTTCCTCTCCCGTTAACCTGACGGTATCACGAGAGTTTCCAGCGGACAAGACAGATGAAGTTTGAACATATCTATCAATTTTTTCAAGACCCCCCTCCTGTTTATCTAAACAAGGAATTAGCGGTGTGTTACATTCTCTCCGTGTTATTGCGCGGAGATTCCTACGGTACAGAACTGATTGGCCAACTAGAGAGGGAATTCCCCATCTACCGACTTTCTGATACCGTTCTCTACAGCGCTCTGAAATTCCTCGAAGATGAAGGCGTAATCACCGGTTACTGGAAAAAAGTAGAAGGACGCGGTCGCCCCCGCCGGATGTATCAAATCCTCGCTGAGTGGCGGCACCAAGCTCAAGACCTCGCTCGTCTCTGGCACGATTACATTGGTCAGGGAAACGGCGCTTCAGAGCGTCGGCCCCGTGCCTTAGAAACTGGTCACACAGGTTAGCCGAGTTGGAATCGGATGCCTAAACTCTGGAGATGCTGGCGCTACTTGCAAAGCGATTTGCCTGTCCGAAGCCTTCGCTTTGCTCGATCGCCCGCCGCACAGCGATTAAAGCAGCTACACTACGTCAGGACTTACGCATTGTCACTTGAGAATTAGCAACGATGGGGAGATATGGGAATTTGGTGATGGAGAGCAAAACGCCTTGCAGAAGAAGCTTTCTGCGAATTTTGGTAAAAAAGTGTCTGCGTAAGTCCTCGATCGCTTTCGTATGTCAAGTTATGTAAAGTAATAGTAGATAATTTCCCTTACACAAACTTCTACCGATGGATACTGCTGTTCTTCCTTCAACATTTGTGCTAACGCTACTGCTGGCTGTTGGCTTGTTTTTCTTCATCAAGGCTTCTGTCAAAGAGCGAATCGAACAAGTCAAGCTGGCTTCCGAGAGCGCCCAAGAGTCATTGTTAGCCGACTTACAACAGTATTTTGCCGATAGAGCTTACCGAGTTGCAGCCGTCGATGCCCCCAACTATAAAGTTACATTTGAGGGTTTTGTGCGGCCGAGTTGGTTTCTAGCTATTTTTCTAACTCTGCTGAGTGCAGGTGGCACTCTGTGCTTGGGACTGGTTTTGGGAATGCTAGTTCCCCAGCAGCGCCAAATTTTCCTAGCTTTGGTACTGCTGTCGCCGCTGGCGGGGGTATTTTATTGGAAAAAAGCTGGACGCTCTGAGCAAGTCTCGCTCAAACTCGAATCAGTTGCTGAGTCGGGAAGCCCAACCAAGAGCTTTGTTACTGTCAGAGCTCACCGCGACGAACTAGCAGCTATGCAAAAAGCTTTAGATTTGAAACCGATCGATTAAAAGTTTGACGCGGAACGTTTTTTGATATGCTAGATGCCGTAGTTAGACTTTGATCTGACAAACCCATGACTCAAGAGCGGCTCTCTCGTTGATAAACCCGTGGCTGTTTTTTTGATCCGCTTGTTCGATCGACTGGTTCGATCGACAAAACAGTCAAAAAAAAACCATTATCGTGAAAGTGCCAATTGTGGCGATCGCCCTTGGGCTGCGATCACTCCTGTTGCGATGGCTCCTTATACCCTAATTCCTAAGAAGGACTTTTCGCAAAAATTTCAGTTGGCACTCTCCAGACAATGAGAACTCTCGCGCTTTTGTTAAAAGACTTAGAAAAACATTGCTGTCAATGTTTTGAGCTAAACATTTTGAGCTATGCGCGGCTGGCTGACACCACAGGAATTTTTTCTGTGGTAGCTTCCAACATTACCTTTAAGCTGGGAAACAAGAAATGGTTCTCTTCTACGTATTGGGCTCCAAATAAACCTTTTTCAGCCCAGAAGTATCTGTCAGTGGTATGCTCGTTACGCTTGACTAACAGCAAAGCTGGGGGAGCAATGCCTTCTGCATGGATGAACTTGCGAGCCGCTGTGACGGGTTTATCTTCGCCGCTCTCGATGCTATATTGAGGCACACACTCTAAAATTCTGCGTCCTTCTTGTCGGCGGCGACTCTTGCGTTTGCGTCTCCTGGCCAATTTCTTTACCTCCTCTGTGAGCAGACAGTATGAGCAGACAGGTTGTAATGATAGCTACCAAATCCGAGGCCAGTATATCCGTTCTAGCTCAAAATTTCAACTGTTTTTAATATATCGACATAATCTTAACATTCCTGCCGATCGACAAAAGTGTAGCGGTTGTGCTATGGTTGGCCGCAAGTTCCGCCAAAAGCCAAGCTTGGGGAGCGGTGGAAGCTGCGCCGACGGCGATGCGGGGCAATTTGGGTTCATGAAAGCCCCATGCCTTCAACATAGCTGCCTTCTATCAAAGGGAAGAAACCTAAAATCGAGAAGTCTCTCATCAGTAATCGGTGGCCGATCATTTGTAATTTACTTAGAATTCCGTTAGATATCTTAATGTGGCGCTCATGTTAATGCCAGCCAGTTCAGAATTTGTCAAACTTTGCCGCTCGCAGGTAGCCATCGCCGTTAGTTTGGGAGCGAAATTCAGCGCGGTATACCTGACACAAGAGTTGGTAGAAGGCAGCGAAGCAAAGTTGGTGCAGATCGCAGTTTACCCAGAAACCTCAGCCGAATCGGAAGAAAATCAGGGGTTGAGGTTACAATCTTCCGAAAGCTCGACAGTAAAACCAGTACCGCGACTGCTGGCGCCGCCTGTTCTTCCTGTGGAAGAATCAACCGTAGGGGCGATCGCACCCGAACCGCTTCCGGGTAATGAGCGGAGTTCCCATCAGTGCCAAGGCCCGGAGAATGTGTGGCAGCAGCGCAGGCAAATTGTGACGCCTCTGATACACGAGGGAGCTGTAATGGGACTCCTAGTCAGCGGTCGGCAAGACAGGCCTTGGAACGAGCGAGAAGAGGCTCAAATACAACAAATTGCTCGCACCTTAGCCCTCGCCTGCATTTTAGACCAGCGATCGCAGTGGATGCAGCAGGAATTGGGTACAAGTCGGCAAATCCAGGCTCAGGTTTACGACACGATGCACAATTTGCTGCACCAGTTCAAAAGTCCGCTGACAGCGCTGCGAACTTTTGGCAAGTTGTTAGCGCGGCGGCTGGTACCGGAAGACAAAAATCGCAATGTGGCTTTTAGTATTGTCCGAGAGAGCGATCGGCTGCAAGAGTTGCTCGGCCAGTTCGATCGAACCGTTGACACCGGCGAAGCACATCTAAAACTGCGATCGGGCACTTCAGAAAAAGCAATGTCCAATGTCGAATCAATCCGGCATTCTCCTCTGTCGCTGTCACCTGTGACCAATTTGGAGGAATCATGTTTTGTTACAGAAGTCTTAAAACCGCTGTTAACTTCCGCCGAGGCGATCGCATCTGAAAGGAATCTGAAATTGGTCGCCGACGTGGAGGCGAATTTGCCGCCAGTCTCAGCGAACGATCGAGCTTTGCGCGAAGTTTTGAGCAATTTAATTGACAATGCTTTGAAATATACCCCTGCCGGCCGCCAAATTTATATTAAAGTAAGGTACAAAGCAGCGGATGGCGATCGGGCAGGATACAGCCAATTGCCTGCCATAGCAGTTGCAGTCAGCGACACAGGTTCCGGCATTCCTCCCCAAGATTTAGAGCATTTATTTGAGCGACACTACCGGGGAGAAAAAGCGCAGACAGAAATTCCAGGCACAGGATTGGGTTTGGCGATCGCGCGCGATTTAGTCCGCCAAATGCAAGGAGAAATAGAAGTATTTTCCCCACTCAATTCAGAATGGCTGCCTTCTGTAGAAACTAATTTATTATATCCAACGGAGCGTGGCACTACATTTGTGGTTTGGCTACCCGTGAATAAGTAACGAACTCTACTGCTAGGAGACATTTTTTATGAAGCATCTGCCTTTATTCGATAAAATTCCCAAGTTTTCAAATTATTTAGAACTTGTCAAAAAACACTTTTTTCGTGTACGGTTTTTAGCTGCTTTTAACATTCTCACTGTTCTGATTTTGGGCGGGCTGAGCGTATACGCAAAACTCAACAACCAGGGAGATGGAGTTGAACGCCTGTTTAGCGATCCTTTTAATTTCTGGTTCCCTTACGAAGGCATTCTCACCGGAGTTTCCGAAGTCTTCTGGTGCATCCCAGTAGCAATTTGTGCATTTACTTTCGGAGTGTTGCGCCAAAAAGAGCCGCGGAGTCGATCGGGGATATTCTTATTTTTTAGTGCTTTACTACTCGGAGTCTTTTTCCTGGATGATAGGTTTCGGATGACTTTGATTCTTTCTCGGTTGGGCATCTCTAGCAAATTTATTTATTTGTGTTATGGTACGGCTGTTTTCCTTTACGGAATTAAGTTTTGGCGATACATCAAAACCACTCCTTACCTGCCATTAGTCGCAGCATTCCTTTTGTTTGCTATCTCACGGTTTGAGGATATTTTTGAGTCTCAAAGTCTAGGAGTACACGCGATGTTAGAAGATGGCACTAAATTATTAGCTCTTATGAATTTATCACTGTATTTTTGGCACATATGTCATCAGGAACTCTGGCGCCATTTACGGCAAAGCGAAAAGCGTTGATCGCCTCGATTACATTACTATACAAAAAGCCGTTTCTGAATTAGGGTATCACTAAGCAACGCCGGCGATCGCCTACGACAAAATAATTTCTTTTATTTTGATATGGCATCGGAAGATGAGCAAACTTTAGATAGTGAACTAATAATCCAAGGGAATGTCTGAGCAACTTGTTGCCTGATGTAGAATAACAAAAAGTTTTTCCTGTCAAACGAGCTATCAGAATGTGTTAATCTTGTATTTACCCGCTCAACAATTCAGCAGCGCCCTAATTGATGTATCACCGGGTTCATCAGCTTTGACTATTTTTTTACGAAACTCGATCGCATAAAGTTTCATTTTTTCCGCTTATCTACGCGAGGCAGTGTACTACATCTACATGGAATAGGCGGTATTTTTACGGCACAGTTGGTAAGGGTTCGGAAGAGATTGTTAAACAATATATGGGAAACCAACACAATTAAGTTAGAAGAATGTGGCTTTAGCCACAGCAGCCCGACTTTTGAAGGGGTGGACTTGCTGCGCGACAAAAGTCTGTCATAATTTAGATTAATTAGCAATTAGCACTTACCCTGTTTTTATGCACCTGAAAACAGCTATACGATCAATTCCGCCCCATGAATTTTCTAGGCAATAGCTACCGCGAGATGGGTTCCTATACAGATAGTAGGCATCTCAATAATAAACTGCGTTCCCTGCTCTGGCGTAGAAATACACTCCAAGTGACCGCAGTGTTTTTCTAGCAGAATTTTTTTGCTGATTGACAATCCCATGCCTGTACCTTTTCCTATTGGTTTAGTAGTAAAAAAGGGAGTGAAAAGTTTAGCACGAACTTTCTCAGTCATGCCAGCGCCATTATCGGCAATTGTTACCCGAATGCCTGAACCAGTGCTAATATTCTCCTGCGAACTACCCGGTAGAACTTCAGTACGAATCAAAATTTTGGGGTGAAAAACTGCACCCTCTTCTCTACTTTCCCGCTCTTCTAAAGCATCTATAGCATTCGCTAAAAGGTTCATAAACACCTGGTTGAGCTGACCTGCATAACAGGTTACAAGTGGCAATTCACCATACTCTCTAATCACATTAATAGCAGGACGCTCTGACTTAGCCTTGAGGCGATGCTGCAATATCATCAAGGTGCTATTAATACCTTCGTGAATATCTACTGATTTGATGTCAGTTTCATCTAAGCGCGAAAAATTGCGTAGAGACTCCACAATTATACGAATGCGGTCGATACCTAACTGCATGGAAGAAAGCAACTTTGGCAAATCGTCCATGATAAATGACAACTCTCCATCTTCTATTGCATTGAGAATTTCTGCTTCGGGTTGTGGGTAATGCAGTTGGTAAAGATTCAACAGATAGATGAGTTCTTTAATATAATCTTTCGCATAGGAGATATTGCCGTAAATAAAGTTAACCGGATTGTTAATTTCATGAGCGACACCTGCGACTAATTGACCGAGACTAGACATTTTTTCACTTTGAATTAGCTGGAGTTGTGTCTCTTGCAGTTCTTGGACAAAATGCTCTAAGGCAAGAGCTTTTTGGTGTTCTTTTTCTTCACTGATACGGAGTGCTTGTTCTATTTGTTCGCGCCGCTCTATCTCAGACTGCAATTTTTGACCTAGACAAAAACTCCTCAAAGCTGTTAGTACAGTAGTGTATAGCTTTGATGTCGTTAGTTCAGTTTTAGTTTTATAGTCATTAATATCGTAATTGATAATAACGCTTTTTTCGGGAACTTGTCCGGGTTGACCGGTGCGTAAAATAATTCGCACTAACTGATTCCTTAACACTTCGCGGACATATTTCACAAACTCTAAGCCAGCATCATCAGTTTCCATGATTACATCAAGCAGGATGATAGCCACATCAGGATGTTCTTGAATTAACTGTTTAGCTTCCTTAGCGGAATAAGCATTAATAAATTTTAAAGATTTATTTTCATAAACAAACTTTCTTAAGGCAATATCGGTAGCTGTGTGAATTTGAGCCTCATCATCTACAATCAAAATTTTCCAGCTTTCTGTCGGAGTATCTTCTGATACTTCATCGGCAAAAAATAACTCTTCATCTGAGTTAACTTCATCCGCAAATAACAGTTCTTCAGATGATTTTTCATTTGAAAAGCCGTAAATACTATTGTCCATTGCTGCTCACCTTTCTGTGTTACTGATGTTTTGATTTAGGAAACTACTGTTGTGAATCGATTTGGACGGGTAGCTTAATAATAAATTTGGTGCCTGCTCCCACCTCACTTTTACATTCTATTTCACCCAGAAGTTTTTGGGTAACTAAATTGTAGACAATATGCAATCCCAACCCGCTACCACCCTGACCGCGTTTGGTAGTAAAGAATGGCTCGAAAATTTTACTTAAGTTTTCTGGGGGAATGCCTTGACCGTCATCGGAATATTCAAAGCTAAGTCGAGATCCCTCTTGCTGCCAATCAAAAGTCAGCTTTCCACTAGCGCCCGGTTGGTAAGCGTGAATCAGAGAGTTCATCAGCAAGTTTGTGATAACTTGGGATAATGCACCTGGATAAGAATCTAGGGCGGTTTTGGTGTCTCCCTTAATTTCGAGCGAATGTTTGCTATTTCTCAATTTGGGTTTTAATTGGATTAAAATTTCATCGAGATAATCTCTTACCAAGAAAGTTCGCCGTTCTTCGCTAGAGCGATCGACTGCCACTTCTTTAAAGCTCTGAATCAATGCTGCTGCCTGAGTTAGATTAGTTAGAAGGGTGTTGCTGCTTTGGCTGGCTATATCCAAAAATTCTTCGAGTTCCGAGCGTTTCATTTTGCCACTCTTATAAGTAGAAGCAAATTCTGTGGTATGTTCTGCTAAAGCTGACGCAACGGTGACACCAACGCCGATGGGAGTATTAATTTCATGGGCGACGCCTGCAACTAATCCTCCCAGCGATGCCATTTTTTCGGCTTCCACTAGCTTACTTTGAGTAGCTTTTAAATTATCTAAGGCGTTAGATAATTCGTGGGTGCGATCGCTCACTAATTGCTCTAAGTTTTGATTGAACTCCTGCAAGTTATTGTAGAGTTGGGCATTTTCAATGGAAATGGCTATTTGGGCAGATAACAATTTTAACAGTTCTAGCCTATCTGTAGTGAAAGCTCCTTCTGTGAGGTTATTTTCTAGGTAAAGAATACCTGTCAGCTTGCCTTGGTGCAGCAGAGGAGTGCAGAGAATCGATTTCGGTTGAGTGGCTGCAATATAAGGATCGCGGGTAAATTGTCCCTCTTGGGTGGCGTTATTTAAAACCACATTTTCCTGGGTGCGGATGACGTAGTGGGCGATCGCACTTGCCAGTTTTGGCGTTTCCCCAGAAGCAGCTTCTGCATTGAGGGGAAGCGAACGCAGCACGCTAACTTCATCCTCCTTCACCGAACCTTCAGCCTCAATCGCCCAGTTTCCTGCTTTTTCTAAAATTAAAAAGCCTTTTTGGGCACCTGCATTTTCGATCGCAATTTTCATCAATCTTTCCAGCAGCCTACTCAAAACTATTTCACCTGAAATCGCTTGAGAAGCTTTCATTACTGTGGCTAAATCTAGCGTATCTCCCAAATTAGTGCTCGTGGTAGTAGGCTGAGTTGTTGTTTGGTTAACTTTAATTTGAGTTGTGGTTTTGGCTGATGTCCTAGCTAGTAATTGAGGGTATTTCTCTTCTAAATGCTTAACTTTAGCTATAGCGCCCCAGACTTGGTAGCTATAATGAGCATTTTGCATATAAACTTGGGCGATCGTCTCTTTGCCCCATGACAGGTAGAATTTTGCAGCAAGTTCGTGAGCGAGTGCTTCTTCGTTGATGTACTCGTTTTCTTTAGCTAAAGCAATGGCTTTCTCGTACATTTCAATTGCCTCTAATTTCTCACCTAAAACCCGATACCGTTCTGCCTCTACTAGATAGAATTTGTGCAAATAATTCATTGGGCCATGATGCGCCCATTTCTGCATTTTCTCTTGATTAGCTTGTACTCTCTCAAGAATGATCTGTTGCTCTGACTGTGGAGTATCAGAATACACCGCCAACCGCACCAAAGAATCGTAAAAATGGAAGATAGGAATAACGGGCAATCCTACCATTGCATCTAAACACTTCTCTGCTAGAGCAGTATTTTTAATGCCTTCTGAGTAATTTTCAAACAAATAACAAAGGTAAATTTTGTTCAAATATATGTATGCAACTGCCGATTTGTCCTTTGCCTGCTGGTATAATGGCAACTTCAGATCCTCATCACAGGCTTCACCCTTCAGAATGCAAGATTTTTCGCTTTTTCCCAACAAATTTAATATAGCTTGCCAATTTATTTCTATATAATTAAGCGCTATTTCTTGCTTGACATTATAAATAGCATCTCTGTTAATTGCTATCCCTCTGTCCAGCAGAGTCAGTTCTTGGCCACTATAGTAAGCTGCACAGGAGGAATGTATTAGACTAAAGCCTGCATATTCTAAATCTCCTGTCTCTATTCCGCTAGAGTAAGCAGACGCTAAAGGCTCGCATGTTTCTCTCAGATGCTCTTTCCAATGTCGGGTAAATATATTTACATGGACAACTGTCTTGGCTTTAATTTCTTGAGCATTCAACTTTGACAATAGACTTAAAGCTAATTGACCGAACTGATAACCCGAATCAATATCCTCCACAATTCCACAAAGAAGAAAACCATAATTGGCATAAGCAAAGGGAGAAACAGAAGCATTACCATATTGGACGGATAAATCTACTTGTTTGCACACCGTCAAGAGCAACAGTTGTGGAGCAGCAATGTATGCAGGAGCAAAGATACTTGATATAAGTCTCATAGCTGCTAGTTTATAGGGATCTGTCATTTGAGGCAGGTCACTTAAATCCTCAATTCGCTTCCCCTTCAAAATTGCCGCCGTTTCCCCCAGCGCTTGCCCAATATCTGACGGGTTTGGCTCTTGGGGAAACTCCACCCCTAACAGCTTTAAAACTTCTAACGCTGTATTAACGGCTTCTAGTAGCTTCTTCTGCGACACGGAAGCTTGAATCTGGACTTCATAGATTTTTATTTTTTCCAATAGGTTTTTGGCACAGTTTTGCACGACTGATGCTAATTTCTGCATCCGGTCAAAGTCACCACTCAGAAATGCTGCCTCTGCTGCTTCGGTATGTAGTGCTAATGTCAGTTCGTACTGATGAGTCCAGCTAGAATTGGCTAGCAGTCCCAAACCTGCTTCCAAATATTCGGTAGCTGCAGCATGAGCCGTTGCTGCTTTAGCTTTTTGACCTGCGGTTAAATTAAGTTTGGCAATTTCAGTTCGTTCGGATTCATCACTAATGAGTTCAATTCCCAGATTCAAATGATCGACGATCGCAAATATATCTTCCGCTCGTTTCTCTGGCGAGGTATTTTGCCACAGCAGGCGACCGATTTGTAAGTGAACTGTTTTTTTAGAACTTTCCTCAATCAGAGCATAAGCTGCTTGTTGCACGCGATCGTGCAAAAACTTATAAGTAGTAATGACGAGATGAGACTGAACGATTTCTTCTTCTGTTACGCCGAGTTCAGACGTGGCTAAAATTAGTCCATCTTGAATGGCTGGCAATAGCTTTTGAAAGGTTTCAGCGGGAGATTTTTCATGAACAACAGACAGAGTATTTAAGTCAAAACTATTGCCAACGCAAGCGGCTAATTGTAAAATTTCTTGAGTTGACTGGGGCATTTTTCTCAATTTTCCGACCATCAACTCAACAACGTTATCGGTAATGCCTACTGCTTCGATTTGTGAAATATTCCAATCCCAGCTTCTTTGCAGTAAATTGAAACTCAGCAGGTTTTCTTCATAGAGAGTTCTGAGAAACTGATTGACAAAAAAAGGATTGCCTTGAGTTTTAGCAACGACTAACTCAGCTAGGGGCATGACTGCGCCTCTATCCCTACGCACAGTATCAGCTATCAAGTTAGCAATATGTCCGATATCTAAGGGAGTTAAGGTAATTTGGTTAATAGTAGCCTCTTGCTTTTGCAGCCCCTCCAAAGTCATTATCAGGGGATGTGTGGGACTCACTTCGTTATCTCGATAAGCACCCATTAGAAATAAATATTTTGTTTCCTCATCTGCCATCATTACTTGCAGCAGTTTCAGAGTAGCGGAGTCAGCCCATTGCAAATCGTCCAGAAAGATGACTAAGGGATGCTCCAAAGAGCCAAAGATCCGGATGAATTTTTGAAAGACTAAATTAAAACGGTTTTGCGCTTCCGCAGCCCCTAATTCTTGGACTGGTGGCTGTTTGCCAACGATGAGTTCTATGTCGGGAATGACATCTATAATTATTTGACCGTTATCACCCAAAGCCGCTAAAAGTTGTTCTTTCCAGCTATTGAGTTGGATTTCGCTTTCAGTTAACAGTTGCTTGACTAAGGACCCAAAAGCTTTAACGATCGCTGAGTAAGGAATATTGCGTTGAAATTGATCGAATTTTCCTGCAATAAAATAACCCCTTGCCTTAGTAATCGGCTTATAAACTTCTTGCACTAAGGCGGATTTACCAATCCCAGAATAACCCGACACTAACATAATTTCTGTTGTGCCATTGCTGACGCGATTAAACGCGGCTAGCAAGGTTTCTAGTTCTCGTTCTCTCCCATATAGTTTTTGGGGAATTTGAAATTTATCAGTAATATCTTTTTGGGCGATATCAAAATCTACAATCGTTCCTTTAGCCTCTAGTTGTTCCCGGCATTCTTCTAAATCAGCGATGATTCCCCAAGCACTTTGGTATCTTTTTTCAGCCGTTTTTTCTAACAGCTTCATTATTATATCAGAAACTGCTTTAGGAATTCCTATTTCTGGATTAATTTCATGGGGCGGCACTGCTTGTTTAGCAATATGACAGTGCACTAATTCCATTGCATCGTTGTAATCCCAGGGCAGTTGCCCCGTTAGCAGTTCGTAAAAAGTGACTCCTAATGAGTAAAAATCAGTGCGGTAGTCGATCGCTCGGTTCATTCTGCCTGTTTGTTCTGGCGATATATAGCTGAGAGTGCCTTCTAAAACATTAGGATTTTTTAGGGTAGGATTCTCACGATTTAAAACAGTAGAAATGCCAAAATCTATGATTTGGACTAGCCCTGTTGTCGAGTTAATAATAATATTGCTGGGGTTGATATCTTTATGAATAATGTTATGTTGATGAATGTCGCCTAAAGCTCTGGTTATTTTAATAGCTGTTGACAAAAACTCTTCTAAGGTAAGTTTTTGAGCTACCAACCACAGCTTTAATGATTCTCCACCACTATCCTCGAAAATAATAACTAAACTGTTTTGATATCTTTCTAGACTGTAGGTTTTAGGTACACTTTCTAGGTTGAGATTGCGTGTAATTTCGTATTCCTGCTTGTATCTGACTAACGAAGCTGGCATCGGATAATCTTGCTTGAGAAATTTGAGAATGACTGGTTGGTTGTCTTGCTTTCTCAAGCCTCGGTAAACTAAAGAATTGTTACTTTCATGAAGGTGGTTGGTAATCTCGTAGCCAGCTAAGTTAATCATTTTTGCAGCCTCTTTTAAGAAGAAATACACATTTTTTTAGCAATTTTCAATTGGTAAGTAGATGTACTCTCTAATATAAAGACTAGCTTGCACTTTAAGCGAAATTTAAATTTCAACTAAAAAAATATTATTTTTTACATTTCTTCAAAAAAGTACAAATAAATATTTAGGTGAGGAGTGCGATCGCTCTACAGCTTCCTGCAAAAGCAGGCAGAACAGAGTGAAGGAATCTCGCCGTTAGTTTTCCTAGGAGATTTGGCCGCTGCATAATTAGAGTATAAATAGGGGAATTACCATGTAATATCAATTCCGGTTGCACTCAGACATGATGTTGACTGTTGACTCTGAATCGAACAACTGAAAATTGCGCCGCGATAGGTGGCGACTTGTAAAAATCCTTCATGAATCGCCCTCTAATTTATCATTCCGATGCAGCCGGATACGATATAATGAAAGCGTGTGTAAATCACTCCATATAGCAATCGTTGCAGGAGTCGTAAATTTTGTACCGCACCCCAACCCTCCCCTTATCAAGAGGGGAGAAAGTAAAAAATTTACCAATGATTTAGGATTGCTATACATTACCTAAAATTTCAGGATGTTCCAGTTACCGCACTATTGATACCTTGATTCAGCAACCCCTCTTTTTCCTTCTTCATTCAACATCTCTATTACCAAGGATTGCCAATCATTGTAAAGGCGGCCCAATAATAAGGATGCGAAAGGACTCGATCGCCCCGCGCCGCAATTTCTGGAGGCAAAATTAGACTCCCAGAAAGCCCTTCGACTCGCAACATCCCGTCTTGAATCCGCAAGCGCCCCCGCAGCATGTCCAATTGCGCGCGCCGCAAAGCCTCGGCTTTAATCATCAAATTGCCACCGCGTCTGGGGGCCCGCAACTGCCGATAAAACTCAGTCATCAGCCCCAAAGTCCCATCATCGCTGACTTCCCACAAACTCGCTAAAGCGGATCTAGCACCGCTAGCTACCGCCAAACCCGCAAACCCTAACTCCGCCTCTTCGTCGCCCAAAGCGGTACTGCACGCGCTTAAAACTAACAGATTCACCGGCGGTTCATTCCACCGCAACTGTGCCATTTGATCGAGGCGCAATTTAGTATCCCACAACTGAATGTAAGAATTTTTCGGTTCACCGGGCTGGAATTCGCTGTGAGTTGCTAAGTGAATGATGCCAAAAGGCTGATTTGCCCGCTGAGCTTGCAAATTTCCGAGAGTAAAATCTTGATTCAAAAATGATTTTCCTTCACTTGGCGGCGCGATCGACTCTAACTCCACCGGTACCGCCGGTAATGGCGCTTTATCTTCAAATACCGACGCCCCCATCGCCAAAACTTCATCATCCGCAATATTGTCGTAGCCGATATCAGTCAAACTCAGACTCGGCATCACGCTAATGCTGTATTTCTCCACTAAAAAGCCTTTGCCGTCGTGAAGAGCCGCAAACGGTACGCTCCGCAAACCCGCTGCCGGAATTACAATTAAATTGTCAATCTTTAAAGCTGCCAATTCTGTGGCAACTGGTGCAATTAACCAGCTATAAAGTTTTTGCGCCGTATCCAAATAACTAATGCTGCTTCTTTTGCGGGGATTAGTTATTTCGCTTTGCAGGGCGTCAGCCAATTGCAACACCTGCCAGCGTGTTGTCGCCGGAATTAAAACGCGCCTCGGTTCAGCGTTAGCTGTTACTAACACTAATTCTAAATGCTCCCCATTAGGAACATCGGAAACTTCTTTGCCATCCGGCTGCAATCTCTGGGTCAACTTATCTTCTAAGGGTTGAGGAGGCTGGGATGCTAGGTTTGTTCTCCCAGGCAATAGATTAGATAAATCCTGACTTGCCACCCGTACAAAATCATTTTCTTTTGCAGCGCCTGCATCCAATCTGCTGACCCAATTCATATAAATAATGGCAGACTTGATCCCGGTAATTTTTTCATTTTTGCGAAGATTTTCGTAAATTACCGACATATTACTAATCGGTCTTCGTGCGGGCAAGTCCAGATATTTTTCGTACTCGCGAGTAAAGGTTTGTTCAAATGCTAAAACTCCAGAAGCTGCCGCATCTAATCTGCGAGAAGGAGCGAAAATATCCGGGCTAATTGGGGAATGTTTGTATCTACTTTGCGATCGCAATTCTACTTGCACAGATGCAGGAATTGACAGCGCAGAATCGGGATTTACGGGGACTACTGGCACTACAGGCGGTGCGGGAATTGGTGCGGGAATCGGTGCGGGAATCGGTGCGGGAATTGGTGCGGGAATTGGTGCGGGAATTGGGGCAGGAGGAGAAGGCGGGCCCGGTGTAATTAGGGAAATCTGATTTGGTAAGCTTCCTTGGGTGTAAGTTTGTTCAAAAGAAAAAGTGGGCAAAATGGCGTTTCCCCCGCCAGCATTAATGCTTCCCAGGGTTCCATTGTCGATCGCGCCGCCAACTACAAACGGTCGATCGATACCGCCTCCGTGGCGAATGGCGACTGCCCCCGCCCCCGCGCCTCCGGCAGTAGAAATACTCGAAGAATTGCCCGCTATATCGTTGAAAACACTGTTCGATCGAAACAAACCGAGGGTTGTCACATCAACGCTGCCACCAGTGCCACCAGGGCCACCTTGAGCGTTGATAAAGCCCAACTGAATGTTATCAGTCGCGCTCAAGGAAACGCCTCCGCCGTTGCCGTTGGAAGTGCTGCTGGAGTTGAGATCGAGAGCCGAAATGCCCGCTGAAGAGGTGACAGCAATATTTCCGCCGATCGCCCCCGAAGCGTTCAAAGCTCCCGCAGTTAAAGGCCCAGCATTGCTTTGGAGAGCGATCGCGCCTCCTGTGCCCGTTGCTGATGACGAGTCGATCGCACCTGCAGCAACAGTATTTCCCTCAACCCGAATCCTCCCACCATTCGAGGTAATATTACCAGTCCGAACCTCGCGACTTCCTTGCAGGTTCACCCTGCCGCCATCCGTCCTTAAATTACCCTCTATAAGGACATTTTCTGCCTTGATATCGGCTGCCAAAGCAGCCGTGCTGTCCCCCCCGAAGGTAACAGACTCTCGCGCGTTAACGCTCAAACTGCGCGCTGTAATCGTGGAAGCAGCCGTCACGCTAGCAGCATCGGCCGAAAGCTGGCCCAACCTCTGAGTTTGACCGACTCCGCCGTCAAAAGTAATGTTGCCGCCAGCGCGCAGCGTCAAATTATTAGCCCTGCCCGGCGTGCTGTCGAGGGTATTGGCAAAAGCGATATTGCCGGTAGTGGTGGTTAGGGTGGCGGTGCGATCGACTGTGACGTTACTATTAAAAGTCATGTCGCCAGATGTCGCAATATTGCCCGATACCTCGGTACTGCTGGCGTTGACATTCAAACTAGCCAGCGGTGCAGCTTGACCGACTGTACCGCCGAACAGCACTCGCCCAGCGTCTAGTCTCAGGGTGCGAGATCCGTCTAGGCTACCGGAGAACAGAATGTTGCCGGTAGCTTCCGCGATCAAAGTCACGTCAGCATTGAGGGATGTGTTTCCTGTAAAAGTGAGATCGCCGCCGGATGTCGCAATGTTGGCGTTGAGATCAGTTTGGGGCGCGTCGAGAGTCAAGCTAGCGCTGCCGCTTGTTCTTAGGGGATTGTCGATCGCGATCGAGCTGCCTTGAAGTGTCAGCGGGCTGTTGAAGGTAATGGGTGCGACGATCGCGATTGACGAGCTGCTACCGTTTTCGCGCCCGATCGCGATCGAGCCGAAATCCCCCGCCAAAGCGCCGAGATCCCTTGCTGTCAAGTCCAAAATGCCTAAAATATCGCCGGTGCCACCGATCCGAATTGCTCGGCTATCGTTGGGTTGCAAGCGAATTGTTCCCCCCGTACTGCTGACAGAATTGCTGCCGCCCCTAAAGTCAATGCCGTTAGCAGTGATAGCGATATTACCACCGTTGGCATTAAGTCCGCCCAGAGAGATGCTGCTGGCGAAAAAGTTGATGTTGCCACCTTGAGTCTCGATTAAATCGTTGGAGTCATTGACAACAAACACTCCGCCCGATCTAAATGTTACGCTGTCTCCCGCGATCGCTTGCAGGGAAAGTTTGTTATCGGGCAAGTCTTGGAGGGTGATGTAGCCGGGGGTTTCTAGAACCACGTTGCTGCCGGCCGCCATTTGTTCCAACTGTACTTCTGAGATCGATGTTTCGTTGGGTTCTGGTGTCGATTCGAGTTCCCCGCCAGATTGCGCGCTGCTGTCGCCGTTACCGCTGACGATGGTAATATTTGCCGGATCGAGCAACAAATTGCCGATCGCACCGTTAGTCGCGCGGGTATCGACCTCTCCTTGGAAAGTTAAAGCATTTTTGCCCGAAATTTCTACTTTTCCGCCGTTACCTGCGGCGATGCCCCCGCGAGCACTAATATTGCCGAAGAAGCGAGTTGTATTGTCTGACCAAATTACCGCAGTGCCGCCATTGCCGCGGTCGATCGCGTTTGCTGCGATCGTAGAATCAGGACTAACATAAGTTACCAGTGCGTTCGGCACTGGTTCCATCCCCCGGAAACCGCCTCCGACGCGCACAGTACCTCCGCCGTTCGTCCCGGAAGCATCGATATTTGCGCCGAAGAGTCCGACTTTTTCCCCTAAAATATTGACTGTGCCGCCAGCATTCCCAGAAGAACCAAATACATTTACCGAACCCGATACGATCGCACTTCCGGCAACTGCCGACACTGTTTGACCGCCAGTGAGTACCAATTGACCTTGTTCGTTAGTCGTTAAACCTGTGGCTGACGCTACGCCGGGCCCCGTCAGCAACTGAGGCAAAGAAACTGGGGCGATCGCAGATTTTTCTGACTGCAAAGACGGAGTAATTTCTAAACTCAATAAGTTGCCGATTTGACTGATGCGGACTGAATTTTGTCCCGGAACAGCAGCCACAGTAATTTGACCGTTGGGAGCGGATAATTGTCCTGTATTAATAACCGTGCCGCCGACCAAAGTTAAACTTTGCCCGCTGCCAACTGCCAATTTTCCCGCATTGACAATAGCACCAATTTGTGAGTTATTAAAATTAAATTGATTAGGATTTCCCAGTAAAGCTTTGTAATCATTAATTCCGCTCGAATTAAACGAGCGATCGCCGAAACCAATACCTGTAGCCGTTGTTGCAAAAAAAGACCCCGGCACGTTTAATCTAGCATTTTGACCGAAGATAATTCCCGCCGGATTCATCAAGAATAAATTCGAGTTGCCACCGCTTACAGAAATCAGACCGTTAATGACGGAAACATTGCCACCGGAAATCCGCCCTAAAATATTTTGAATATTTGGATTAGTTAGAAAATTAGCTATTTGACCTTCGCTGAGATTAAATTGGCTGAAGCTGTGAAAAAGATTTGCCCCGTTTCCTGACAGTTGCCCGCCGCTAATGTCTGTGCGATTTTGCTCAGACTTAACAACAGTATTCGTGCCGTCAGTAGCGGGAACGACAGGTTGCGATCGCACTGCTAGCGGTAGCAGCCCAAAACCTAATGTCAAAATTAGAGCAGAACGAAAATAGGTCATTGGAGGAAGCTATTAGTCATTAGTCATTAGTTCTTAGTCATTAGTCATTAGCCGGAAGGAAGAGGGAATTTAGAAAAGCCAATTCTCCATTACCAATTTTAATCTCTTCTCGTTGTGATTTTTTTTGAGCTGTAATGTTCCGCCCCAGTGCCAATAAACTTAAAAAGGTCGATCGAACACCGCCACCGCCGGGGGTCGATCGCACTCCAAAACCACCCGCTGCCAGAATGTCGGAATTTAAGGCAAATTTTGTATTGATCTGTAACAAGTGTATTGACAAAATTCCCCCAGAGTCCTATGATTTGAGCACGGATTGGGTAGAAAAGTAAAAACCCACACAAAAACTAGCTCCTCTAATAAAGTTAAAAACAAAATATTAATGCTTTTAGAGACCAACCATGCAAACTCCAACTTTCCCATTTCTAACGGAACAAATAGTTGAGCAGATATTTTCGTCAGGCGAACTGACTCGCAATGACAGACAGCGAATTCAGTCAATGCTGTTAAATGAGTCGATCGGCGAAAATGAATTGAGCTTAATTGAAAGAGTTATGGAAGGCGTAGTCAAGGGAATACTTGACGTGCTCAATTAGTTTAGAACTTGCGGTGATCTATCTAAATGTAGGGTGCGCAATGCGCACCTTACCCTAATTTATTATAAAATCGAAAATCGAAAATCGAAAATCGATTCACCCTTCTAAAAATCATCATCTGAGTCATCATCCGAGCTCTCATCGCGACGCACAAGTTCAGAAGGAGGCCTATCGTTACTCCAGGCCCACCACACGGAATCGCACTGGCAGCGGTAAAATTCTTGCCACTTGCGACGGTTGAACTCGGTATATACTGGCGATCGACGATTAATCCATACCTCAGCGGCATTCGTGCAGGTAGCGCCGCACTTGGGGCAGCAAAACTCATTAGCGTGAACCGCCGTCGCAGTCCATTCAGGAGGATGTGGAGCAAAAGCTTCCATGTGTTAGAGTTTCTATCTAAACTGCTGGTAATTACGGCAAATCAAGGGTTGCTAAAGATCCGCAGACTTCGGAATGACCTAAGCAATGACATAAGTACGCTGTTGAGTGCGTAATTCATCTGCCCGTTATTTTTTTTAGTATTTGCCGTCAGATGAATAGTATAACTGATGTGGTGCAAACCGTCGATCGGGATTCTCAACTATTTCAAGGACTAGGCTTATGTCAATCTACAATCTTATCTCGTTTCTGGGAATTTTTGGCTTATGTGCGATCGCCTGGATTTTTTCAGAAAACCGACAGTCCAAGTATATTCCCTGGCGCGTCATCACCTGGGGCATTGGCCTGCAATTAGTCTTAGGATTTTTAGTATTCCTGTTCCCCCCAACTCGCATCGCCCTAGAGTGGTTTACTAGCTTACTCGATGGAGTATTCACCGCTGCTGACGCTGGAGCGAGGTTTGTATTCGGGAGTAATGTTGTACCTATACCTGGTAAAGATCCGGCAGTTAATTTAGGATATATTTTTGCCTTTAGAGCTTTACCGACAGTCATCTTTTTTTCTGGCCTCATGGCGTTGCTATACAACATCGGCGTGATTCAAATTGTCACCGAACTTTTTGCCAAAATCTTTTATACGACAATGCGGTTGAGCGGCGCGGAAGCACTCAGCGGCGCTGCTAATATTTTCGTAGGAATTGAAGCGGCAATAGTCGTCAAACCTTATTTGCCGAAAATGACTCGTTCGGAACTTTGTGCAATCCTCTCTTGCTGTTTTGGAACGGCCGCTTCTTCAACTTTAGCAATTTACGTCAGTTTTCTCAAGCCAGTTTTTCCCAATATTTTAGGGCATTTAGTTTCCGCTTCAATTATCGCCATTCCCGCTTGTTTTGTCCTCTCCAAAATCTTAGTACCCGAAACAGGCGTGCCGCTGACAATGGGTGGTATTCCCAAGGAAGAACCCAAGCCTAAAGGCCGCGAGTTTGTGGGCGAAGAAATTTCCGAAATGGACGGCGAAGAATTCAAACAAGAGACTGTTGGGGGAGAACCCATCGAACGAGTCAGCCCTCTCGATGCAGCGATAATTGGTGCATTGGACGGTGTAAAAATGGCAGTAGCAATTGCCGCTGTTTTGATTTTAATCTTAGGCTTAGTTTCCTTAATCAATCAATTCTTTGGTTGGCTGTCCATTTTGCCCGGCCCAATTGGTGGCTTCTTCAAAGTTGTCACCTTAGCCAACATTATGGGATTTTTATTTTATCCCCTGACTCTATTAACAGGAGTTCCATTAGACGACTCTTGGCAAGCCTCAGTAATTATCGGTCGCAGGCTGTTAGAAACAGCAATTCCGCCCTATCAAAGTTTAGCAGAAGCGGGGGCAAAAGGACTGGTGAGCGCTCGTACAGTTTTAATTGTCAGTTACGCCCTTTCCGGCTTTGCCCACTTAGCCTCCGTCGGCATATTTGTCGGCGGCACAATCGCCCTAATTCCATCCCGTCGCAAAGACATTTCCGAACTCGGTTGGAAAGCATTATTTGTCGGCACCTTAGCGACAATGATGATCGCTTGCATCGCCGGCACCTTCGACACCGGAGACGCCAGCATTTTAGGCGCTAAGACAGCCCCTGCTGCCCCGCTAACATCCCCTGATTCTCCCAAACCACTGCCATCCCCAGCCGCGAATTCAAAGCCGTCTGTTGCCCCAGCAATTGCCAGTCCGAAGCCTTCGCCGAAGAGTGAAAAAGCAACTCCCAGAGCTCAAGAATCTCCTGCTTCTGAATCCAAGAAAAACCCTTAATATCTTCTAAGGACTTGTAGGGGCGGGTTAACAAACAATATTTGTCAATAATTGACAATCTCTAAAACCCGCCCTCACCCAACAGTAAATCCCCGTCTACTGTATGGAATGGTTTCACATACAATATTTGTCGATGCTTGAAAATCTGTAAAACCTGCCCCAACAGTAAGTTGCCTCTTACAGTTATATTTTCGTATTTTATCGAAATCAAGGTTGATGTAGTTTATTGGTTGGGTGGGGGCGGGTTTATGTAGATTTTTGATGGGAGTTAAATATTGTTGGTGAACCCGCCCCTACGAGCCCGTGACAGATAGGATTGTTTTTTAGGCAGATGCAATTACCAATTATCCCAAAAAGTATGAATCCAGATCCAGAAATTCGCCGCCTGTTAGATGTGATGCCCGCTTCCGGCCGCATGATGTGTAAAATTATTAATAAGCCCCAACAATCAACGGTAATTGACTGCGATTTTCCTTTGCCTTGGAATCAATCTCGCCCGATTTATATTAATTTTGATTTGTGGGGGCTGCTATCTAAGCCACAGCGGGATTTACTGCTATTGCGGAATGTAAGTTTTCTGTGCAATTTTAAGTGGTTTAAACCGGATATTTATCAAGGTGCGGCTCTGGCGGGAATTGTCGGGACTGTTGTAGAATTGTTGCAGGGAGATGCGATCGGCACTGCGATCGCGGGCGGTTTGACGGGACTCGCCATGACTCGAATTTGGCGCGACAACCGCAGTTCCCAAGTAGAGTTAGATGCTGACGAGGGGGCGATTAGAGTAGCGGGAAGGCGCGGTTACAACGAAGCGGAAGCGGCCGGACATTTGCTGGGGGCGATCGAGGCTGTGGCGCAAATTGAAGGGCGCAGTTTGGATTTTAATGAGTTGATTCGGTGTCAAAACTTAAAGGCAATATCGGGTATTTCGGCCGTGGGCGTACCCGATAGTATTAGGCAAGAGTGAAAAAAACCTTGATATAATCAAGACAGAAAACCATAAAATTCACAACTATGCTAATCCTGCCAAAACTGGAAAACCTGCGCGATACTCTACCTATAGAAGGAGCAGTCCGAATTGAATTAATGGAAGGCATACCGATTTTTAAGGCCTCGACTGCTGTCAAAAATCGCATTCAAGAACTGTTGGACAAACAACAAACTTTGCCCCTAAATCATGAGGAAGAACAAGAACTCAATCTTTACGAAGAAATCGACGATTACCTCAGTTTTGTCAATCGGACTGTCCGCAATCTTTTCTTGGGCCAGATTCAGCCTACTGTGTAGAAATGTCCGCTTTACCAATCAGTATCAGCTACACCACACAGCATTAGAAATCCTCCCTTGGGAAATTCGCCCATTCTTCCCTACGAACTTCATCTATGTCAGTCGCAGATAGTGCCATTCCCAAGTCAGCACATAAACCCCACAATGATTTGCGGGGAGTAGGACGAACGACAACTAATTCTCGTTCTATCTCAGGAACCATCCACTTAATCAACCGTAACTTTTCCGAGAGAGACAACTGCTTAACAAGACTGAAAACTGCCTCGAAAGTCATGTTTTTGTGTGGCAATGTTCGAGCGATATAATTTTATCATTTTTGCTAAGCGCAAAAGCGATCGACAATGACTTACTCTTGATACTTGTCGCAACTCAAACCAGTAACTCACCAAAAATTGCTTGTTCTCGAATAGCCTGATAATTTTTCAAAATCTCCGACAACCTCAGCAAAGCTTCTAATTCTCGTGCTTGTTTCGGAGTCAAATCTCTCCGTTCCGCTGCGTAAATAAGTTCGCCAAGCACAATCAACCTAGCTTCAACAGGAATATTATTTTTGATCCCCAGCTCGATTCTTTCCTTAAAACTATTGAAAAGATTCTCCATTGTCCAATTCCTCCCTCGTTAACTCTTGAACTTTACCATCATTAAAAATCAATGTGATTTTTTGCAACAGCCTTTCAGTATCCCAAACCATCGCTCTGGTAATTCCTTTATTGATATCTGCAATATCAACCTCAGTATTTATATGATAAGCTACATTGCGAGCGCGTTTTTTAGCGACAGCTACGCCTCTTTGAACTTGTATTTTTGATACTGACTGCTTGTGGACTCAGCTCTTTAAACTCCCAGATTTCCCCATCAATTTCAGCATCAGGTGTTCTGATGCCTGGTGAAGCTTGCTCGCTCAATAACTTCACTCGTCGCCCAAGTCTCGCCAAAACTTCAGCGATAAACCGCTCAGAATCATTGGTATTATGGTTTTGATGGATGAGTACGAACCCGCCTGTATCCTCATTATAATAATACCGTTCATACTCAGGCTCGGCAAGGTTGTAGATGTTCTGACTTTGCTGGATATAATTTGGCTTCACGGTCAATCTTTAGCCTGATTTTATGATTGTAGCTTACTGTTTTAGGGAAACCGATCGCCCTTTTTCTCTCTACTGTGTCATCGTCCGATTTAGGGTAGGGGGAAATAAAAAAGCTCGGTTCCTGTCGCAAGCTTGGCTAATGCACTTATTTTAAGCAAAAGTGCGATCGCCCGATCCATCCCCCTATGACTCCTCCTCATCTACTCGGCGACTGAGATAATCCGGCAACTCATCAAAAGATACCCCCACCAAACCGCAAAAATCCCTCATTTGCCGCACAGTCATCGTAGGTTCGTCTCCCTTTTCCCATCGCCGAACCGACGAAGCCGACACCCCCATCCGCACAGCCAACTCTTCTTGGCTCAAGTTAGCGTCCTCTCGCAGTCTCCGAAAAGGCAACTCATTTTCTGGTTGCCGTTGACGTTGCCTTTTTTTTACCATATTATTATAACTATCCAATTTAAGCGCTTAAATTAAGCGGTTACTGGCACAGCCATAGCCAAAACAGACTGCACTAAAAATCAAAGGTGCAATTCTGTCACTTTCCTATGGGCAAACATACCCAATTTAGAATACAGCCATGAACACCCCAGAAACTGCGAATGCCTGGATTATTTACCGACTGCTGCCCAACTTTCAGCGCTTACCTGTCGCGCAATTTCTCAGCCGCAGCGAAGCAGAATCTTCCCTGAAAGTCATCCGGCAAATGCTACCCAATACCGAATTAATACTTGCTTTTGAGGTGGGGCCAGAAAATCCAACTACCGAACCGACTCAGCCCCCTGCTAAAAAGCCAAACTTGCAAACTTCAGTTAACCAAGAACTCTTGAAACTTTTCATTATCAGTTCTCGTCCTGTTGTTTCCCGTGTCATTCATTCTTTTCACCGCGATAATTTTGCCTGCGTTTCTGACTGGAGTCCGCTTGTCCCAACTCAAAATCCCGGTGAAGTGATGAGCGTCTTAATTAAACATTTTGCCGCTGACTTTTAGTGTTTGATTGAACAGTCTCGATCGTGTTAATAGCGGTAAGGTGCGCAGTGCGCACCCTACATCTACATCAGCAGGGTGATGCGTATTGGTAATAGCTTTAGCAATGTCAGTTTATGGAGTCATAAATTTATCGATCGCTCTTTCTAGTCGATCGGACTGTCGTTGCGGGCGATCGCCAAATCAGGAACAATGATAAACTTGATATTCATACCCATCCACCGCAGGCAACTCGCGCGATTCAACCTGACACTTTTGTGCTTCTAGATTGACAGGTGCGCGAAAATTAACCAGCCACAAATCAAGCGGACGTTCTAATTGACTGAGTGTTTTGTCAAGTGTCCCTGTCGCTATTTCCGGCGCATCCCTTCTCTGATTAGCCAAAAGAAACAGCGGAGAATCAAAGGCTTTAACTTCTTCTTTCTTCCTAACATCCGTTACATCCGTTACATCCGCTACAAAATCCGTTGCCGAACTTCTTTCCCATTCCCACCCTATCCCCATCAACTCTCCTATTTCTACATGAGTCTTTTGAGTAGTGGCAATTAACACGGGAACTTTCGATACTTCGCGGATAACCGGAATTAAAATATCAGGTTTGTAATATTTTCGATAGCCGAGATTGGAATTTACTGTGACACCGCTTGCAAAACCCATTACTAAAATTAGCACCACTGCTTTTTTGCCCGGAACTTCGATCGCCCGTAAATTAAACCATTGACTTTTTGCGGTAGGTGTGTTAAAAACAACCGCCAACATTGCTCCTAAAAGCAATATCACCCCCGGAAAGTAGACGAAATTGTATCGAGCCCCGCGAGTTAGGTCAATCCCTAGAATATATGCAAAACTGAAAAATAGGAAAATTGCTCCTAGCACAAATCCGCCGAAAATAACAGTACCTAAACGAGTATCGGGCGTTGTTAAGGACTTTTTAAGAGCGCTAAACAGGATGGGAAGCACCAATATAAAAAATATTGTCATTACGATCGCCGATGCAACTACTACTGCCAAATTTGACGATTCAATCGGCAACAGAGACATCACAGTCACCCATCCAGCTAAAGCTTGAAAAATCGGCGCGATCAAATCTAAAAATGTGCGATCGCCACTGACAATCCAATTAGTTAGTTCGCTGCCGTATTTATTTGACAAAAAGACCGGCAACCAAACTAAACCGCCAGCTAAAGTACCGATCGCTACTGCGAAAAGCCGCCAGAGGATTTGAGATTGCCAAATATTAGGCTGCTGGCTGTCGTCAACTGGCAACTTTCCATTAAACTGCTGCCAGATTACAGCAATTAATGCTATTGCTTCCGCACACAAAGTCAGTGCAAAAAAGTAGTGAACGGCAATTCCCAAACAATTAACAACTACCCAAAGCAGCACCGCCCAAATAGGCAAGGGAGCGCGCTGCTGTAGCTTTTTGGCAGCTAATGTCAAGCAAAAAAGAGAGGCAATAACTAATAAGATTCCTAAAGTGTAGTGGCGAGCTTCTTGAGCGAGATAAATGCCGTAGGGAGAAACTGCCATCATCGCCGCTGCACATTGACCGACTAAACGGGAACTAAAAGCAAACGTGCCTAAAAAGTAGATAGCGGGAACTGAAATCACACCTAACAATGCAGGAAGAGCTCGCCCAATCCAAACTAAACTATCCTCGGTCGGCCCAAACAATCGCATCCACCAATGAGCGAGCATAAAATATACTGGTGGATGGTTGCTTTCTAGCAGCAAATTGCGTAGCACGTCGGCAATCCCAGCATCGGGGCGCAATTGTAGCGGTTGTAATAATGTAGAAAGATCGATCGCGCGATCGATCGGCACACCGCGAAAACTGTTGCCCAAACTAAACACTAGAGTCGAAAACTCGTCTGTCCACAGCGGTTTCGAGTCCAAATTGGCAAAGCGCAAAATAAAGGCGATCGCCGTCCACAGAAATAGCAACAACAGTTGTTTGTTCTTAATCATTAATTCTGTCAGCAGTCAGTTGTCAGTTGTCAGTAGTCAGTAGTCAGTTGTCATCACTCAACGCCGTCAACAGTCAACAGTCAACAATTCCCCATTACCTATTGCACGTCCGTCACCCGCCAACTCAGCTTCATATTGATCCAGAAATTCCACAGAGTCACAGTCGCGATCGCAATTAAGTTAGCTAAATATTTATTCACCCCAAAAACATTAAACAGCAAATTAACCAGCAGCACATTCAAAATCAAACCCATCAAGCAAATGGTATTAAATTTCAACAGCCGTTTCAATTGCTGGCGCTTTCCTGGCTGCCGCTTAGAAATATCCCCAAAAGTCCACAAATCATTCCACAAAAAGTTACTGATAATTGCAAATTCAGCAGCAACGATCAGACTGCGAGTCAGCTCCAAATTGAGGATCTCGGACAGCACATACAAAACCCCCATATTCACAAACACGCCGCTGAAACCCACAATGCCAAACCGCAGAAACTTGCCCATCGGCCAGCGGGCAAACCGCAACCTCAGCAAATGCCGCAAATACTCAATATACTGTTTCCAGGTAACTTTGCTCTCCCCTTCTTGCCGCTCCTGAAACACGTAACCCACTTCTCCAATCCAGCGGATATCGCCTCTGCCGAGCACTTCAATCAATATTTTGTAACCAGCAGGATTCATTGTTTTGCCGGCTATGCAACTGCGGCGCACCATAAAATACCCGCTCATCGGATCGGAAACTCGACCCACGACTCCGGGCAGTATAATTAATCCCAAAGTCTGAGCACCCCGCGATAAAAATCGCCTGACAACGCTCCAGTCGCTTACCCCGCCCTCGGCAACGTGACGACTCGCAGCAGCTAAATCTGCTCCCCGCTGAATTTCTGCTAAAAGCTGCAACAGCGTCTCCGGGGGATGCTGCAAGTCGCCATCGATGACGCCCAAAACCTCGCCGCGAGCTGCCTGCCACCCGCGAATTACGGCTGTGGAAAGTCCCCGCTCCTCTTCCCGGCGCATCACCCGCAATTGCGGATATTCCGGTGTCAGGGACAGGGCGACTTCCCAGGTGCGATCGGGGCTGTCGTCATCGACTACAATTAATTCGTAGTTGGCGGGAAGGATACCATCGAGCAATTGGCTCAATTTTTCCACAATACTCTGGATATTCCTGCGCTCGTTGTAGGTGGGAATTACCAGGGAAAAACAAATTGGCGGTGTGCGTGCGTGTACAAAAGTTGAACCGAAAGTCTGTATAGCAGGAATTTGCAAAGGCCCCGACGGCACTGGCAAAACCTGATTTGGTTGGTAGCTGCCCATAATTTCAGTGTTCAGAAAGTCAAGGATAGTTTGGTAGAACTTGAGATTGTAAAATATCGTTCCTCGATAATTGATTAGTTAAAATATAAAAACGCCTTAATTCTAGTCAGTAATTCTGTAATTGAGTTAAAAAGAAAACTGTGGATGCAATTCTCGATCGAGCTTTACAAGGTTATAACATTTCTGCCGCAGAAGCCTTGGTACTTTTGCAGCAAAGAGATCCAGACGCGCGAGCTTCTATTCAAACAACCGCTGACTTGCTCCGCCGCCGACAATCAGGGGATACTGTCACCTACGTTATCAATCGGAATATTAATTTTACTAACATTTGCGAGCAGCATTGTAGTTTTTGTGCATTCCGCCGCGACGAGGGAGATGAAGGCGCTTTTTGGTTAGACGCAGCTCAAATTCAGGAAAAGGCAAGTGATGCAGTGCAGCGGGGTGCGACGGAAATTTGTATGCAGGGCGGCTTAAATCTTCAAGCTAAGCTCAACGGCGCATCTTTGCCTTATTATCTGCAATTGGTGAAAACTATTAAGGATAAGTTTCCTCAGTTGCACTTGCACGCTTTTTCGCCGCAAGAAATAGAATTTATTGCCAGAGAAGATAATCTCTGTTTCAGCTATGTAATTTCGGCTTTGCAGGATGCGGGAGTCGATTCGATGCCGGGAACCGCGGCGGAAGTTCTCGACGATTCTGTGCGACGGGTGATTTGCCCGGAAAAACTAAATTCGGCAACTTGGCTGGAAATTGTGGGAACTGCTCACAGTCTGGGTTTGCCGACAACGAGTACGATGCTTTGCGGGCATATTGAGACGGCCCGGCAGCAGGTTTTGCATTTAGAAAAAGTACGATCGCTCCAACAAACTGCGATCGACCAAAACTATCCGGCACGCATTACAGAATTTATTTTACTACCATTTGTCGGACAAGAAGCACCGGCTCCTTTGCGGAGTCGAGTCGGTCGCGACCAACCAGTTTTAGCAGATACATTGTTACTCACCGCTGTATCGAGAATCTTCTTAGGCAATTTGATTTCCAATCATCAACCCAGTTGGGTAAAATTAGGTTTAGATGGAGCTACAGAAGCGCTGAAATGGGGCTGCAACGACATCGGGGGTACATTGATGGAAGAGCACATTACTACAATGGCTGGTGCGGTTGGTGGCAGTTGTCAATCGGTCGAAGATTTGCAAAATGCAATTAGTTCTTTGGGCCGGAGTTATCAGCAAAGAGATACAATTTATCGACCTTTAGGGGTTGACAATTTGGCAGTAAGTGTGTGATTTTTTGGACGCGAAGTGCGAAGTGCGTAACGTCTCCTACGAGTTTAGCCGATCGCACTTTCCAATTCTTCTAGCGCTTGCAAATTTCCAACCTGCCAAGCACGTTCCACTGTAGCCGGAATCAGTTGGGCGAGCGCAATTCCCGGAAAATTCGGACTAATATCCGATTCTACATACTCTCCATCTTGCAGCAAATAAACGCGAAGTCTGCCGCTGTCATAAACCCATATTTCTGGAACTCCAATAATTTTATAGGCATCGATCGTCGTTTTAGAAGTAACATCCGTTTCAATTGCCAAATCCGGCGGCGGATCGTCCGGTAAAAGTCGGCGGCGGCCAATCATCCGCTGATAATTTAGAATATAAAAGCAAGCATCAGGTTCAACTCCTGCTGCACCTTCCCGTTTGAAAGTAGTAGAACCGAAGGGTTGGTATCTTAGGCGCGCCGACTTAAGTAAAATCTTGACAATATCAGAGATTAAATCTCTGGGAATTTCATGTTCTGGTAAAGGAACCATAATTTCTAAAGTCTCTTTGCTGTAAGCAACTCGTGCCGATCGCTTTTCTCCCAATTCCTCCAAAATCGACTCGAATTCCAGCCAAGTTATATTGGGAATAGTTACGACACTGCCGGGAGAAAGCGTTATTTGGCTAACAGGTTTGAGGACGGGGGTGATAACAATCATAAGCTGAATTGCGAGCTAGTTGTTAAGTTTGTGCCAAGGGCAGGCAGGATGCCTACCCCACAAGAGTTTTTGGATATATCTGTTGAGTTTAGCACGGGCAACGAGAAGAGATTCGCGATCGCACTTTGGACTCAATTCTAGAAACATCGATCGCACATTTATGACTTCATTGCAGCCGGATTAATTTGACTAAAAGACTCATGATTTCTCCCTGCTCGGGTGTAATAATGATGCGATTGTCGGGAATGGCGATCGGATGAGTCCAACGAACAGCTTCCTCGTAACGCAATGCGTGCAGTTGGTGGATAGTTCGGCGTACCCCCAGCGGCGAACCGATGATGACGTGACGGACTGCTTCGCGATCGGCCTCAAAGGTTTGGTTGGTTAAAACATTCGGCGATGTTTGGTTCGATGATGAATCTTGCAACATAGCTTTGACTAATAATTTTGGATAGGTTTGATGGTTTGTAACGGTAAAACCGCGTACAATAGCAAGTTGAAGAAAAGACAGCAATTCCCCTACAGCACAAGTTGCGGTTCTGGTGCTGTCTCATCTTGATTGTCCTAGCGTAAACTAATTAACGGTTATAGTCAATAAATTTAAGCATATAGTAAGTAAATTTAATATAAGTTAACAAATAGCCTATGGGAATCTCAGAAAGAGCCGATCGATCGCCCTTAATGCGATTGAGAACTCAGCGGTTTATGACTCAAAAGCAGCTAGCAGACGTACTTGGAGTTACGGAAGCGACGGTAAGGAACTGGGAATCGGGGCGATCTGTACCGAAGCTAACGCCTGTTCAATACAAGAAATTGCTAGAGATTCTGCAAATTACCTCTGCTGAATTACCAGACCAATTTGGTTATCCCAGCGATGCTGATGGATAGAAAATGGAATATTATAATTGAGGCGTTTTCTTTAAACGAAGTCATACAATGTTTTGAAAAAAAAAGGAATATGAAACTTAACATCGCTACTTTGCTGTGAATAAAATCTCCCAATTTCTAAGGATAGTTGCTCTCTAAATAGGCGATCGTTACCGCTCCAGTCAACGGGTGGCTTAATTTCTCCCCAATAATCCTTAACTTTTTTAATTGTGAGCAAAGCCATAATTAATTGATGCTTGCACGTTTCATCGGAGGTATTTTGAAACTCAGTTTTCCATGAATCTTGTAATTTATTTAAGTCCGCACAATTTAAACAATGATTTATGCGATCGAGCGATCTCTGTATGTTAAGGTTATTCTTCAAGTCTGGATCGCTACTAATTTTATCAGCCATATCCATATAAATACTATTCAGTTGAACAGGATTATCCTGATACATGGGATAATTAGGATAATCATCAAATATTGATTGAAGCTCAGGTGTGATAAAATATGCTTCTTTATGAATCAAACCTGTAATCCATATCCGGTGTAGTGCTGCATTTTGCGCTCGCACCTCCGATTTTTCGTAAAGATTGCAAAAAATTGCTTCTGTATCGGGAAAAAAGTAATCATCAATCTTTTGCAGGTGCAAGTCCAAATCTATCCTTGCAAAAAGTCGATCGGGTTCTAAATTCGAGTTAGTGGTATCCTGTTTGTGTAATTTTAAAAGCTTCAAATAAGTATTTATTACACTTGCGCGATCGCCGCAGTTGAAAAATTGTGGCCGCTTCTCTCTCCACCATCTCGGAACGCAAGCCTTATAAAAGTTGGCATCCGGCATTTCCTCCATTTTTTTATAAGCTTGAGGCGATCGTGTACCCTCGATATCGGGAATAGGGCCTTCGCATAGCACCACAATTTTTTTCTTAATTCTGGGAGATTGAAGAATTATTTTGCAGTGTTCTTCTAGCTGTTCTGGATTCAGACTCATTTCTAGTATTAGGATTCTTGTTTGATCAGTTTTGGCTCAATTTCTTTAACGTGAGCTGGTGTCAGAGCTTCACACAATGCGTAGGAGTGAGTTGCCAGAATATATTGATTGCTAGGCCCCCACTCTTTGAGGTCTGATATAATTTGATATTGCCAATCGGGATGAAAAGCAATTTCAACTTCATCCATCAAAACAATAGCATCTTCTATGTTGCGGGACTTGAGCCATATATAAATACTAAGTCTTTTGAGTTCGCCGTGACTTAAATCTTCTGGATATAGTTCTATAGTTTCACCATTATTATCCAAGTGAAAGTTGACACCAGCAAAATCTTCATCTAAATTTATCCTTTTATTTCCCAACAGCAGATTTAAGTCGTTAATTAGAGTTTGATAGTTATTGCCGTAGCTACCTGTTTTTATCATTTCTTTCAAATCGCGCTCGGCAGCAGCTTTAAAAGATTCAATAAGTAGCTCTACAGCAAGAAAGTCATAGGTAAACAAGCCTTGTAATTCAGATCGTGCTGATTCGAGTCTACCATAATAATTATTGTCTCCGCTACTGGATTTTTTAAATAATAGTTCCCTAGACTTTTGCGGGAGAAATAAAAAAACCTGTGTTGCAGGAGCTGCTAGAAAAATTTTATGCGATATCTTCTCTAGGAATGATTTTGCTGGCTCCTGGCTTTGATTGTTAAAACGACATTTTAACTCTGTAATTAATTTTGACTCTGTAAATCTTAGGGTTGTTATATCATCGTTATCTATTTCTTCTTTAACCTTTTCAATATGACATATATCTATGATATTATTTTTGTCAGTTATAAAATCAGGCTTAGCTATATAATTTTCTGCAAAAAAACTTTTACAATAAAATTCAAGTATGACAATGTTTTTTCCATCCAAAATATAAATGATTGCTAAAAATTTTTCTTCTCCGGTCAAGATTTTAAATCCCTGAATCAGATTCTGTATAAACGGTTTTTTCTCGTCATCAACAGAACAGTGCAGCAATACAAAAATTAACTGCAACAGCGTACTTTTACCGCCGCCATTTTGACTCCCCAGCGGAAAAATCTTAGGAACAAAATCCTTTTCAAAAGTGATGTCAATATCTTTTAAACCGCGAAAATCAGGAACTTGAACTCGTAACAAGTGCATAAGAACTCCTAGTGTTGGGTTGCATTTTTTATTGAAACGCTGAGCCACAATCATTTTAGATTATAACTCACATCTTTTACTATTTTCATGAACAGGCTTTCCGGCCTGTTCCACAACATATTAAATTAATGCTTTTTCGCTGATTCCGACAGTCCGCCAGGGGTTGAAACCCCTGTCTCAAAGCAAAAGTCCTCTGAAGAGGACTGAAGAACTCATTAGTCCTCTTCAGAGGACTTTCGCTATTAGCCAAGGAATTCATTCCCTGGCGGTCTGGCGGCCTTTCCGTTTAAGCAGAAAATGAGATTAAACCTTAAACTTCTCCACAATTCGTCTCATCGCTTCTTCCACATTCTCCCGACTATTAAACGCCGAAATGCGGAAATAACCCTCACCCGCCGCACCAAAACCCGAACCAGGAGTTCCCACCACATTGCAAGTTTCCAGCAACTTCTGAAAGAAATCCCAACTCGACAAACCGTGAGGCGTTTTCACCCACACATAAGGTGCATTTTCGCCACCAAAAACCTGGATTCCCGCCGCTGTCAATTTCTCGCGAATAATCGCAGCATTTTCCATGTAAAAATTGACTAATGCCTGAATCTGTGCCTTCCCGGCCTCCGAATAAACCGCCTCAGCACCGCGCTGCACGATGTAAGAAACGCCGTTAAACTTAGTAGATTGGCGGCGGTTCCACAACTTCCAAATTTCGACATCGGAACCGTCTGCTGCTTTTCCAGTCAAAGTCTTCGGTACAACTGTCAGCGCACAGCGAGTACCCGTGAAACCAGCATTTTTGGAAAAAGAACGAAATTCGATCGCACAATCCCGCGCCCCTTCAATTTCGTAGATAGAATGCGGTAAACTCGGATCGGTAATATACGCTTCGTAGGCCGCATCGAAGAAAATAATCGAACCATTAGCTTTAGCATAATTTACCCAAGCTTGCAAGTGTTCCTTCGTTGCAGTTGCCCCGGTCGGGTTATTCGGGAAACACAAGTAAATTAAATCGACTTTTTTGTCAGTGGGAATTTGGGCAGTAAAATTGTTTTCCGCTGTAATTGGCAGGTAAACTAAGCCGCCGTATTCGCCATTTTCGTTCGCATCTCCCGTGTGTCCGGCCATCACGTTCGTGTCTACATACACCGGATAAACTGGATCTGTAACTGCGATCGTATTATTGTTGCCAAAGATATCGAGAATATTGCCGCAATCGCACTTAGAACCATCAGAAATAAAGATTTCCGAAGCATCAACATCGCATCCCCGCGACTTAAAATCGTGCTCGGCAATTTTCTCCCGCAGCCACTCATAACCTTGTTCCGGGCCGTATCCTTTAAAGGTATCCCGCGAGCCCATATCTTCCACCGCCTTCACCATCGCCTCCCGACAAGCAGCCGGTAGCGGTTCCGTCACGTCGCCAATCCCCAGCCGGATGATGGGCGCTTCGGGATTCGCCTCTGCATAGGCTTTCACCCTGCGCCCAATTTCGGGAAACAGGTAGCCGGCTTTGAGTTTGAGGTAGTTGTCGTTGATAGTTGCCATAGTTCGATCGCTACAAATGTCGTAGAATAGCTTACTCCCAATTGTCTCTCTCAAGCAGCAGCAAGTTCGGCAACCAGCAATGTACGGGATTTAAGGGATGTGACGGATGGATGTTCAGGGAAGAGAAAGATTTTCCCGACTCGGACACTCAAACCCTTCGATACTCCGGCATCACAGCCAATCTGCCTAGTTGCTGACCAGCCATTGACCAAAAAATCAAATCACCTTGTATAATCAGAATAGTGTGCAGTGCAGAAACCATTATGGACGAGATCGAGTACGCCAAACTCTATCAGGAACTGGCGGCAATTCTGAATGAGTTTAATTTAGGTTGGGTAGTTCAACAAGTAGCGGATACTGTAGAGATAGGCAAAGTAATAGAAGAGCGATCGCTCAAAAGAAAAACACCCCTGCTCAAGATAGAAGATTATACCGCAAAAGAACAACTTTTGCTGTTAATTAATGCTGTCGAACAAGCGACGGTCAACACTTCCGAAATGGAAGACGAAATTGCTTATTTCTTGAAAGTAGAATCAGAAACCTCTCCCCTCGGCACAAAAATTACCTTTGCCAATTCCGGTGCCGAAACTGCCAAAACAATTGAGTTTACCTCCAGCGTCACAGCCCCGCGCCACAAACAGGCGATCGCCCTCAAGCACTTGCTCGAAAAACTGCCCTCCGGGCCCAGCAACTACGCCATAAATTCCGAAATTAAAAGCAAATTAAAAAGCTCGATCGATCCCGATTTTAACACAGCGGCAGAACAATCCAGAATTTTTGACACTTACCTATTCACTATTCTGCTAAAAGCAGTTGCTAATGAAGGCGGTACTATTTATTACAACAATGTTTTAGACGACGAAACACCGAAATATTTAACCTTTAGAAAAACAGCGGGAAAAATTCACGGAACTGCACATCCCTATACTCATGCTGTTGTGGAATTTCCCGACAAACCTGCCCTGGAAGTTCACCTAGGAGTAAAAGTCCAAGGTAGAGCCGGAGTTCTGCACAACTGCAACGTTTTAATTTTGTACCAAAAAGAAGCAAATATCTGCCGCTTGCTCAACCGCGAACCCCGGCACTCGCAGGTAATTTTAGCAGTAAAATCCGAACACAGCACCTCAGAACTCAAACTAGAAATGGCTGGTGCTTTTATCGGCTTAGCGTCAGACATTCGCTACGAAGGCGGCAGCTATTTCATTTCTAACAGTTACTCGCAATCCGTAGCAAAACTGCTAACTACTGCTCGCAAAAAATGGGAACTAAACATTTTTCCTAGAGCCACAAACGATGTCCATCGACTGATGTACTCGTTTCAAACTATCTTTAAAGACTTTAAGGCCAGAAACTGATTCGATTAATCAGGACTAAGGCCAACTGGCACAAAAGTCTTGCTACATTTTTTGTGTTAGGTTTCGTTCCACGAGCCTAACCTACTGTCTGATGCAAGTAAGGACTGTTTTTCTGCTTGTTCCCGGAGGGGTAAATGCGAGTTTCCTAAATTTGCCCGGTTAAATGTATCTGCTAATGTATCTGCTACATGAGTCAAGAAAATAATCTATCATGTTGCGAGCACCCGAACCTTACGAATAATGTTTAAGAAAGATAAATCTTCCCTGCTGTTTACGATCGGAGCCGCCACACTTCTGATCGGTTTAGGCTTTGTCACCTACTACCTCGTGATTTCCCGTGGGCCCGCCAAAGATTTGCCGCCGGGGGCAACGGTTGTCCCGCAAGATACGATGATGGCCCTATCCATCAGCACCGATGAATCGCAGTGGAATAGACTGCGAGAGTTTGGCACGCCGGAGTCAAAAGCTTCGTTTGAGAGGTTTTTAACGGAAATGCGCGATCGCCTTCTCACAAGCAACGGCTACGCCTACCAGCAAGACATTCAACCCTGGGTAGGTAACACTGCAATGGTAGCCTTTCTCCGCAACAAAATAGCTATACCAGCCCCCTCGCCGGCACCCAACACGCCCCCATCTCCGCCCATTCAACAGTCAGTGGCAATTATCCTGCCAATTGCCAACCCGATCAAAGCCAAAGAATTATTAGCAAAACCCAGACCCCTCAGCCAAGGAAAAATAGTTGAGCGTAATTATAAAGGCGTGCAAGTCACAGAAACTCAAGGCGTACCCGATCGCAATTTCTCAGTCGCGGTATTGGGCACCAACTATCTAGCAGTTACCACAGATCCTAGCGCTACAGACAGAATAATCGACACCTACAAAGGCGAACCTTCCCTAGCAAAAACCCCTGGCTATGCAGACGCCATAGACAAAATAAAAAGTCCGGGCGCCTTCGGTCAAATCTACGTCAATATGCCCGTTGCCGCCGCCTATGCCGCCGCCAACTCAGCCCGTGAAATTTCGCCAGAAAGCCTCGAAAAACTGCAACAAAATCAAGGATTTGCCACCACAGCAACGCTGGATGCAGAAGGAATTGAATTCAAATCAGTCTCTTGGCTAAAACCAGATTCTACCAGAAGGATAGCAGTAGAAAACAATGCTCTAAAAATGGCTAACCGCCTGCCAAGCAATACAATAATGATGGTATCCGGCGGTAACTTGCAGCGTTTGTGGCAAGACTACGTATTGGGCTCCGATGCGAACCCGATTGCCCCGATTAATCCCCAAGTTTTACGCACAGGTTTAAAATCGACTACCGGCTTGGATTTAGATAAAGACTTGATGAACTGGATGGCGGGAGAATTTTCTCTATCATTAATACCAGCCCCCGCCCAGAATCCCAGAGACAAATTTGCTGCCGGATTTGTATTTATGGTGGAAACAAACAACCAGGGCGCCGCGAACAAATCCCTGAAACAGCTTGATGAAACGATGAAAACTAAAGGGTTTAGAGTGGAGGAAATTCAAGTCGGCGGCAAACCGGCGATTAAATGGACATCGCCGTTTGGAGGGATTACGGTAACTCGCGGTTGGATGAACGATGTAATGTTTATGACAGTAGGAGCTCCCGTGGTTGATGCGATCGTTCCGGCACCGAAAAGTCCGCTTTTAAGCAGCGAAATGTTCCAGAAAACTGTACGATCGCAACTTCAACCTCACAACGGCAATTTTTTCATCGACACCGAGAGTGCGTTTAACCCGAAAAACCTAGCTTTACCGGAGTTTCCTCCCAGCCAAAAAATGTGGATTGATGCCACGCGGTCGATCGGCGTTACAGCGGCCGTCATTGGCGATCGTACCACCCGTTATGACGTTTTTGTCGGTCTCAAAAAATCCACCCAATCCACTCCTTCTGCAAATCCTTCACCCCGTCCTGCTTCACCGCGCCCTGCTTCTCCCAGTCCCTCGCCCACTGTCCAAACTTCGCCCAATTAACTCTTAAATCCTTCCACAAATCCGCCTCTACACCCCCTTAAATACCAATAGGGCGAGCGATTAAAACCGAAAACTTGCCGATCGAAATCGGCAACAGTGGACTGGACTACAAGAGGGAAATAGAGCCGGAATTAAGTAGTTTTACTTCACAAAACCTCACACAAAAAAAACCAAAAACCCGGTTTTTTATTTAAATAAACCGGGTTTCTCAACACCCTAACAATTTAAATTACTGAAGAAGAATTCAGCATTCTGGAGCCAGAATCCAGAAGGGATTCTGTGCGACAGGATGGAGAATCGAGGTTTAAAGCCCCCGATTTTAATCGCGGATCACAAAAAAAATATTTCCGTGACCGTTAACCCTCACTTCAGGTATGGGGTATTCTGAATTCTGAATTCTGTCTTCTGATTCTTTCTCATTTCTTCTTTTCATAATTTTAATTTTTGGCAAGTGTAGAGTATTTTTTGTTTTGTATAAAATATTTGGGGATGTTTCCTGGTCAGTCTTGGACGCAGAAACGTAGTTTTTGAACCCCGATACTTCCTTCCTACTCTCAATAATAGTTAAAAAACCGAGTTTCTAGGGGTGGGAGTGCCTCTAGGAAGGCCGTTTTTGTTTTTTTTAATATGTCATGCGGAAGATACAGAGCCAAGGAATTTAGAGTTATATTTAGATTGTGGACAAGCTAGGCTGAAAAAATCGCAAAATCAGACGCAAATTCTACCCATTGAGTCCTGAATGCACTTGCGGTCAGAAACCTGGTTTCTTCATAAATATAGCGTCTTCAACCGTTCCGAACAACCTCTGCAGATCTTGGCATTCCTAGTCAGTACCTGTACAAAATCGGAACGTGCAGTCAAGCGTCTTAACTGACTAATTTCATCTGGTCATGACACCATGATGTAAACGCCAGCATTATGCACTGTCGAAGGCGATTAAGTAACGAGTGAACAGGTTTATAGCCAAGGGTATCGCTTTCCTAACAAGGGAACGTGAACATTTACCAGGCCAACCTTACTGAGTAATAAAAGTGACAGAATAGCTCACAACTACCCCTCGGCAAATGAGGGGTAAATTTCCAATCTTCTACGCAAATTGACCAGACATAGCACGGATGTGCAGATATTGATTCACACAGCCGTCAACCAAGTTTTTTCTTTCTATAAAGCCAGTTTCTTTACCTAATTTCTGTGATTTATATATTTTACCCATTAAAAACCCATGAAAACCGCCAAAAATATTCAAAAAAAGTCTAAATTCCTCTCAAAATCCAGAATAAGCAAACTGACACTTGCTCTGCAAATAGTCTTAATAAATATTTACTTTTTGCAAGCCAAAGCCGAAGGTCAAACAATTGTTCCAGCGGCGGACGCAACAGGCACTACCGTCACTCCCGCAGCCCAAAACGGAACTCCTGGGCAGCCAACTCGCTTCGATATTGAAGGCGGAAAATTATCGAGCGATCAACAAAATCTTTTCCACAGCTTTAAAGAATTCGGCTTGTCGGAAAATCAGATTGCCAACTTTATATCAAACCCCAACATTCGCAACATTTTAGCGGGCATAGGCGGCGGCAACCCCTCAATTATTAACGGCTTAATTCAAGTAACCGGCGGCAATTCTAACTTGTTTCTGATGAATCCATCCGGCATCATATTTGGCAACAGTGCCAGCTTAAACGTGCCGGCTTCTTTCACAGCAACCACCGCCACCGGTATTGGATTTGGTTCAAACTCATTTAACGCCAACGGTAGTAGCACTTACACATCTCTGACAGGCGCGCCCAATTCCTTTAATTTTGGGGCCGATCAAGCAGGGGCAATTATCAGCACGGCCGACTTAGCAGTCAAGTCAGGGCAGAACTTAACCTTGCTCGGCGGTACAGTTGTCAGCACAGGCAGCCTTTCTGCCCCAGACGGTCAAATTACCGTAGCATCAGTTGTGGGGACAAATTTAGTGCGCGTCAGCCAGGGAGGCAATTTGCTGAGTTTGGAAATCGAGCCACCCTCAGCGACTAGCAGCACTGGAACAACGGTAACAGCTTCGGCATTGCCGATCGCATCCTTGCCCGAACTCCTCACAGGCATCGGTGAAACAAACGCTACAGGCATCAGCGTCAATGCCAGCGGTGAAGTGGTACTCACGGCCTCTAACCGAGCAATAGCTGCGGGGGACGTGGCACTAAAAGATGCAAACGCTGGGGCGATCGAAATTCAAGCAGCCAACAGCATTGCAGTCAGCGGAAACCTGACAACTTCCCAAGGTGGCCCAATCGCCCTAGAAGCTAGTGGCGACATTAGCACTGCGGATCTCGACTCCCACTCCGACACCACCGCAGGCGGCAACATCACCGTCACCAGCCGTACAGGAAAAGTAGAAACAGGCAATATCAACGCAAGCTCGATCGACAAAACCAGCAACGCCGGAGAAGTTATTATTGCAGCACCCTCAAGCAGCATTCAAACAGGGTTCATAGACGCCAACTCCGAAGAAAAACAAGGTGGCGAAGTCACCCTCAACGCCCGCGACGATATCGAAGTAACCCATATCAACACCGAAGGCCGAACAGGCGGAGGGGATATTGACATTACAGCCGGCGGTAATTTCCGAGCTACAGGCACTTTCACAAACGATAACAACTGCTTGTCGCAAGCTTGCAGCATTTCCGCATCCACGACTGGTAGCGCTAATGGTGGAGATATTACCATTAGCCACGGTGGGGAAGCCTCGAACACTCTTTTCAGCGTCGGGGCAGACTATAACAGAGTCAACGGTACTGCTGGCAGCATTGCCACTGGGGGTCCAAAGAAGGAAAATGTGATTACACAGGGAGGTTATTTCAGCCCCGGCCCTCAGATAGTACAGCCGACCCAAATTAACATTACGGCTTCTTCAGTATCGCCAGCGCCAACCCCAGCACCCGCGCCAACTCCCGCCCCAACACCAGCGCCCGCACCCGCACCAGCGCCCGCACCAGCGCCAGCGCCCGCACCAACTCCCGCACCAGCGCCCGCACCAACTCCCGCACCAGCGCCCGCACCAACTCCCGCACCAGCGCCCGCACCAACTCCCGCACCAGCGCCCGCACCAACTCCCGCACCAGCGCCCGCACCAACTCCCGCACCAGC
>NZ_JAUBUR010000096.1:0-3029 GCF_036705485.1 Microcoleus sp. AT9b-C3
ACTGCCAAGATGAATCTTTGTTTTATTAGGTTGATGATTAAGAGGCTAGCTTCCTAGATCTCAAATGGGTTCTATAAAATGCCCTCACCCGTGGACTTAGAGAACGAATACAGCCGTTGTCGTGGCTCTTTGGGGGGCAGCCCTTTGTCTTCTCCTTTGGCGGCCCTCCAGTTCTTGTAATCTTCTTGGTACTGGGCAAAAGCTTTGTCGTACTCCTTCCGAGCCTTCTCTCGTAACGACTTCATCGGTCGCTCAATCATTGCTCGCATGATGGGCGACTTCTTCTGAGAGGATTCTGCAACAATGCCCGCAAAGTAGTTGGGGGTGCATCGATAGTCAGTATCGCGTCGCAGCAGTATCTCTGTCCCAACCTTGAAAAGGCTAGATACTTGAGCCAATCCAGCTACCAAATAACACTCAGGTTTAAGGTTCAGTCGTGTCGCTAATTCCTTGATTGGTACTGCAAGCCCAGGGGGCAAAATTTCTGCCAGTTCCAGCCCTGATTTTTGAGCAGAAAGTAGTTGGGCAACC
This sequence comes from Microcoleus sp. AT9b-C3, assembly GCF_036705485.1. Classification (NCBI taxonomy): domain Bacteria; kingdom Bacillati; phylum Cyanobacteriota; class Cyanophyceae; order Oscillatoriales; family Microcoleaceae; genus Microcoleus; species Microcoleus sp. AT9b-C3. The sequence continues at coordinate 532 of NZ_JAUBUR010000096.1, forward strand.
TCGGCGGCCGTGTCTTCAACGTAGGATTCTTGCTCTAACTCTTGTTCGCGATCGCGGTAGATTTTCCAGATATCAGCGCTAGATACTCGGAACTTTTGAGCTAGCTCGGTAATTTTAGTCCGTAGTTGAGATTTCTGGAGGTCTGATTCTAGGAGAGCTTCAACCTCGCTGCCAAGTGTTGAAACATCAGGGACTTGAAATTTTTCCGGCCGAATAACAGTTGCTACTGCCTGCGGAACCTCGAAAACTTTCTTCTCTCCGATCGCAGCTTTCACTTGGCTCGCGGAAAGTTTTTCGTGTTTTATCCAGTCAAAAATGTCAAGCCCGCCTTTCTCTGGTAAGTTTTCCCAAGCTTTGCTTTCTGGGAACGGGTAGAGCCACATAGCATCGAGGAAGTGTTCGGCAAGCTTGTCGGCGTGCTCAATTCCCTTTTTGTCTCTGTCGGGGACTATGACAATCACCTTTGCATTTTGCAAGTCCAAAGAGTCGGTAAGCGTGAACTTGCCACCACCACCGATATTGGTAGTCGCGGCCATTCCAAATTTCCAGAGTAAGTCAGCGCACGGTTCACCCTCGACTAGGTAAATCGTTTCATTGTTTGCGATCGCCTTTTGGACATCGGCATAGCGGTAAACCGGGATGCTGGCACGGGCAACATCTCCTATCCCTCTCTGCCACTTGGAGCCGTCCCAGTGCTCTTGCCAGATTTTCTTGTTACCCTCGCCGTCGTCGATCCGATAAACCCGAATAAGTCTGTTGCCGTTGCGATCGGGATATTCCCAAGAACGAGTATCTTTCGGTCGGAAATCTTTGGTGGTTTTTTCTTTGAAAACGTACACACCGTAGCGGTTGTCAGAACTTGTGCCGTCAAAGTGCCACAGGTCAGGCTGCTGAGTTTTGGTGTGGTCAAAATTCTGATGGCACAGAACCATCTTCCCGTCGTGGCTAATACGGCAGTCGCGGTCTTTAGTGCGTCCACAGACCGGGCAAGGATTGGACTTGCTGCTGCTGACAAGGTTGCCGTGAACTCTTGAAACTTTACCGCCGATTGGAGTAGAATTGTCGTACATGAAAATTAGCTCGCCCCAAGACGAGTTAAAATCCTCAAAACCGTTGCGCTCAGGTTCCAATTGATAGCAGCGGTTTTTTGGTGTGTGTATTTTTTGGAAAATTCAAGGCATAGGAGGAACCGCCCCGCGAGTTTTAGATTGCGGGTGCGATTAGGCTGTCATTGCGAGCACAGCCACCTATTTCGGCATCGGGAAGCGGCACAAAACCCTTGGGCGGGCCATTGCAAGAAGGTTCGGGTCGCGCTGACCAATGCTTTATGAAGTTGCCGAGGATAGCCCAATTTTCAAGGAAGCGTAAAAGGGTAAGGGCATCGCAGCCAAAGAAATCTTTAATAGAACAGAATCTGGGTCGGCGCAGGTGGCTGAGCGAGCCAGGAAGGAGGCTGACTCGACTCTCAACAGACCGAAAAGACTTGTCAAGGCTTCGCGGATCGTTGAGCTGTTGTAGAAAAATTTTGTTGGCAGCCTGCATTACAAGCTTCAGGAATGTTGGCCGCTTCCACGAACACTCCCTTTGGCGCTCCCACAGAGTTGCCAGCGACTCCTCCCCTGAGCCACCAAATAAAAATCGCGCTACCCGTTCTTCTAGCTCTACTAAATTCATCATTCCATTTTAGGTATCGTTGCTAAATTCAGTCGCTAGCAACCTCGAAAATTCTCCCCACTTTTTCCTAACCAGTCTCTACCACATCGGTATTAATAGCGACGAGTGAGTTTTTGGCGGGAAACCCAGACAGCGCAAGGGTTTTAGAAATAGGCATTTTTGAGGTAAAAGAGGGTGATTTTTGTCCGAAATTTCGGACGGATTCTGTCCCAAAAATCACTCCTATGTGTAGTGTTTCAATTGGCAAATTCTCCCAGCTTTCTCTCCCCGGTCTCCTCCGTGTGGCTCTTAAGCGCCACACGTGAGTTTTTGGGGAGAAAACGCTCTTGCTCCGTAAGGATTCCAGAAAAAGCATTTTTTGGAGTCTAGAACGACGCAAAACCGTTGATTTTTAGGATGGGGGAAGCGAGACTTCCTGTTAATACTGCTACACATGGACAGTTGCCTCGCTTCCCTTCAATCACTCGCCAACCAAGCGCTTGTACTCAGCCTCAGCGTTGACGATTGTCGCCCTGACCACCCAAAACCGCATCCCAAGGTCGAGGTTGCGTTTCCCCTGCTGTTGGCGGCGGGACTGTTGCCCCCAGTTGCGGCAATTGCAAGTCATTGAGGTAGTAAGCGTACTGATTCTCATCGCCCCGCTGCGGGTAGAACTTGCCGTTAGTTTTCCAGAAGAAATCCTTGCCTCGCAAAACTGCCAATACTAACTCTATTTCCGACTTAGTGCCAGTCAGTCTTAAGGCTGCTGTATAGCAATCCTAAATCATTATCAAGACTATGATACAATTATATGCAATACTCGATCGTGAATAAAAAAATGAATA
>NZ_JAUBUR010000038.1:0-62161 GCF_036705485.1 Microcoleus sp. AT9b-C3
GGCACATCTCTTGATGAAGTTATTCGTGCTTATTGTGCATAAAGAGTGTCTCATACTTATTTGAAATGACTATAACTTTGTATGGGGTTTTTGAGGTGTTCCCAGGTACACAAGGGTTGGTAGCTCAAGTTTTTACTACCAAATAATTTTAGGATGTTGTGCGATCGGGCTTAAGAGCAAACTAAAACTCATCACTCATTCCCCATTCCCATTCCCTTGATTCACAATTCGGAAGTCATTAGATTTTAGATTTTAGATTTTAGATTTTGGATTGACCCCACGGATAAATTCGGGGGATTGAGGATTTTAGATTTTAGATTTTGGATTGATTCCACGGATAAATCCGGGGCTTGTACCATCAAGAAATTCTTGGTTAAAGATACACGGATAGCTATTTTTTCCTTTTTCCTGCTTCCTCCCAATTCCCCACGATCAATTCCAATACTTAGTTTAAGATAGCGAAATCTGCTTGCGTAAAAACAGGCGGCGCGGCTGACCGAACAGCCAACCAGTCCAATTCCAATCCACCTGTTGCAAGCGATAGCCGGCTTGATAGTACAACTGTCGCGCCGCGTGATTATTTTCCAGAACGTGGAGGTAAATCTCAGAAAATCCCCATTCTCTGGCTGTTTCCTCGCAGTTGCTGAGCAATTGTTGAGCAACCCCCTGCCGCCGATACTCCGGGTGAACGGCTAAATTCGACAAATAAGGATAGTCAGAACTCGGTATTTGCCAAGGAAAGCGAGAACGCAGAGCCATTTCTACTGTTCCTGCCATGCGCTGAGCTCGGTGCGATTTATAATTCGGCGTTCCCTCCTCGCGCGAGACTAGCTCAGCAACCAGACAAATGTAATGTTCTGCCTTAGAACGCAGTCGATTTTTTAAATCTTCGTAAATGCCCAAACGCAACACTGGATACACCCATTCTACAAACCCCTCGCGGGAGTGAAAGCTCATGGCTAAAATATCAGCTAGCTGCGTTAAGTCGTTGGGCGCAGCGACCCGGATCGAAAAACCAGAAAGTCCGGGAGTTTGTTGTTGGTGAGATGGTGAGGAAAAAAATGAAGGATTCACAATGCCAGGCCACTATATTAATTTTTTTACGCTGGTTTCTAAGCTACCATCTTAGAAACTTCACTGAGGTTATACTGATCTTATAACGTAACTTATAGGCATAGTTTAGTAGCCAGATTAAATTACATTTTTTTGTGCTTGAATAGAACTATTATTTGAGGTAAAGGGAAAATTTTTAGCATTTAATGATCGAGCTATGAAAAAATAAAACTCATCCCCTAATACTAGATTTGTGGATCAGCTATTTGGCCTTTAAATTGAAGCTCGATCCCTGGCTTTCGGCCGGCATCACAAGAGTTTAAGCAAACAGTAGCTTACAAATTAAATGCGCGACAGCTTAGCGGGCAAGGTATTAAAAACAATCACAAAGGTTTTAATGTCAGGTTCCCGGAATCTTACCGCTCTCTGCTTACGGAAATACCCGATCGAATATAATTTATCCGTCAAGCGGTAGTTGAAAAACTCAACGACCGATCAGACTAACACCGGGCGGGCTGGCGCGTCGGATGTTCCCTGCCGCCCCCCCGACCTGGCACGCCAGCTTTCACCAGTTCTGGGCAATCCATCGCCCGTCCCCTCGCGAACCGGCCTTACCTGTTGAGCTAGGGGGTACTTTTGCAACCTGCGCGCTAGCGAGACCTTCAAAACCTCGATCGAGCGAGCTGATTGACTCCGCCCAAGAACCGATACAAGCCACCGACACTCGTCGGGGACAGATCAAAATTTTAGACCCTAGTTCAAGCTCCCCGATTCATCTGTGGAGTAAATCTAAAATCTAAAATCTAAAATCGACTGATCGGTTTCCACAGAGTACATCCCTAGCTAAGATTAACAGATGGATGCTGGAGCTTGCGGTGTTTCGCCGCAGTAATTGGCTTGGGCGTTGGTCTGCAGGAGGCACAAAACATGCCGAGATCAGGGAAAAAAGTGCAAGTCTAACTAAAATGGTACAGCAATTGCGTCACTCCCACAGACACCTCTGTGGTCTGTGGGCCACCCCCGAATATCAGTCAGGGGGTGGGCGCCCGATTGTGGGCGATATCCTTGGCTGACTGTTAAAGTTGCTGTTACTTGTGGGAAAAAACACAGGCGAAGATGTTGGTTGTCTATTGTATCTTGTTGCGGGCAGCTTTCACATACCAAATAAAATAGTCCCAGGAGCCAGGAGCAAACATAAATTTGGCAAATCAACTCACAATCAGGACGGTATTCCTATGTATTCTGAAATATCCAGACGGCAGTTAAAATGGTCAAATTTGTGTTTGCTCTCCTGCGGCATAAAGGTAAGGGGTGAAAGAAAATTATCGGGAGACGGGTTTATATGAATATCATTAAATAATAAAATTGGGGTGCACGACAGATAACTGTGGCTCAGAAGAATTCCGAATTGAAAACCCAGACATCAAAAATTAAGGTTGATGGTTGCCTCGCACACTCACAACAACTTCATGTCCAGGAATTATTGTGATACCATTTTCCCAAAATAATGGCACTCTAGGCAAAATCCCAACCCTTATGTCATCAGTCATTCGCAATCGAAAATCGAAAATCGAAAATCGAAAATGGTATGACTTCAGCAATTTAAATCTGCGAATTCTTCCTTTAATCAGACTTATTAAATCGAACAGCCCCGGGGCACAGGAGAACGGTGCATGAATTCCCAAGAAAATCCTAAGCTAAAAATTCTGATCGTCGATGACGAACCGGATAACCTCGACTTGCTTTACCGCACCTTTCATCGAGACTACAAAGTGCTCAGAGCCGAATCTGGCCCCGCTGCTCTCGAAATTTTGGCAAAAGAGGGAGAAGTTGCGGTGATTATCTCCGACCAGCGAATGCCAAAAATGAGCGGTACGGAGTTTCTCAGCCTGACGGCAGCTCAGTACCCCGACGTTATCCGAATTATTTTAACTGGCTATACGGATGTTGAAGATTTAGTTGAAGCTATTAATGCTGGCAAAGTATTCAAATACGTTACCAAGCCTTGGGATGCTCAAGAGCTGATAAATCTTGTCAGTCAAGCTGTTGAGACTCACAATCTTCTGAAAACGCGCACCAATGAACTGCGCCGTGCTTTGAGTCAAGAATCGCTGCTTTATGCCGTTACCAATACTATCCGATCGGCTCCCAATTACCAGCAAATGCTGCAAAGAATTGTGGAAACTGTCGGGCAGATGTTTGAGGTGAGTTGCTGTCTGCTGCGGCCGTTCCAAGACGGCCGGGTGGCCGATGAGTGGTTCGTTTACCAAAAGGCAGAAACTAAAGGGTTGGGGGGCGATGAGGAAGTCACGCCCGGAGATGCTTGTGCCGCAGAACTCTCCCCAGATTTGCTGCCGGATTTGGTTTGGGAAACTCTGGATGTGGAGGTGATTCAAGATGCCCAAACTGACTCACGAGTTTTAAACTGGGATAATCAGCAACGACAGCAGGCTTACGAAGCTGCAAATATTCGATCGAGCTTGATTGTACCGCTGTTTTACAAAATCGAACTGATGGCAGTTTTGGCGCTGCACCAGTTTGAGCGACCGCGCCAGTGGCAAGACCACGAGGTACAGTTGGTAATTACGGTGGCAGACCAAGCGGCTTTGGCGCTTTCTCAAGCCCGGGCTTACGAACGGGTGCGGGCGCTGGCAAAGCGCGAGGCCTTAGTCAATACTATTACTACGGCAATTCGATCGAGTCTCGATCCCCAAAATATTTTTGCAGCCATTACTCAACAACTCGGCCAAGCTTTGCAAGTTGACGGCTGCGCCCTATCTCTGTGGACAGAAGATGATGAATACGTCCAATGCGTGGGGCTATACGACACAAATAGGGATACCGTGGCTGTAGAACAGGGTTTTATTGCCAATCCAGAGGTAGTTGTGAACTCTCTGGGCTACGAGACGGCTTCTGGCGATGCTGCTGAGAACACTCGCGCCTGGGTTTTTGCCCATCCTTCTTTGCCACAGTCTTTGGTGCCGATTCGGGGCAATCCGGTGTTATTGCAAGTTATGGTATCAAAAGAGCCGGTGGCGATCGAAGATCTCGACGAACACCCCGAGTTAAATGTTACAGAACTGCAAGTTCGATCGCCAGCCCGCGCCCTGTTAGTCGTTCCCTTACTCTCAGAAGGCAAAATCATCGGCAGCATTTCCCTGCGCCAAAATCACACCATCCGCCGGTGGAACATCTCAGACATTGACCTGGCTCAAATAGTTGCAACTCAAGCTGCTCTGGCCGTGCAGCAGTCGCGCCTCTACCAGACTACCAGACAGCAGGCAGAACGGCTTCTGGAAGCCGATCGGCTCAAAACCGAATTTTTCCAAAATATCTCCCACGAGTTCCGCACCCCTCTCACTCTAACTATCGGCCCTCTCGAATCAGCTTGCAGGCTCCAAGAAGACTTGCCCTACGAACAAGCCGTAATCGCTTTGCGTAATTCCCGCCGCCTCCTGCGCTTGGTAAATCAACTGCTGGACTTGCAGCGACTTGATGCCGGACGAATGCAGCCGAGTTTTCGCCCCTGCGATTTAGTCGGTTTCTGTTACTCTACCGCAGAGTCGTTCCGCGCCTACTGCGAGAAAAAAGGACTGCACTTAATTACCCAACTGCAAGAATGTCCTTTACTTTATTTGGACCTAGAAAGATTTGACAAAGTTATTTACAATCTGCTGTCAAATGCTGTTAAATTCACTCCAGAAGGCGGAACTATCACCCTGAAAGTTGAATCGGCCGGCGCTCACTGCTTGTTGCAAGTAAAAGATACTGGTATCGGCATTCGCACCGAACAAATTCCCTATTTATTCGAGCGCTTTCGCCAAGCCGAAGGTTCAGCTAGCCGTTCCTACGAAGGCAGCGGCTTAGGTTTGGCACTTGTCAAAGAATTAGTCGAACTCCACGGCGGTCAAATTTCAGTTGAGTCAGTTTACGGCGAAGGTACTACTTTTACCGTTTGGCTGCACTTTGGTTCGACTCACTTGCCTCCGGAACAGGTACTAGAAATACCAGCAGAGTTTCACTCATCCAAAGCTGCAGTGGAACTGGCAGATGTGGAGGCAGATTTGTCGGAAAATGAGGCAGAAAATAATAACTTTGAGGCACTCCAACCGATCAGATCAGAAACTGCAGTGGGAACGGTTTTGGTGGTTGACGACAATCCTGATTTGCGCTTTTATGTGTCGGCAATTCTGCGAGATGCCGGCTTTGCAGTTTGGCTCGCCCGCAACGGAGAAGAAGGATTTGCCGTGGCTAAAAAACGTCGCCCTAATTTAATTATAACGGATTTGATGATGCCTTTGATTTCGGGCTTGGATTTAATTCGCATGATTCGAGAGGATGAGGAATTGCAGGGAACTCCGGCTATTTTGCTGACTGCTAAAGCCGACGAAGATACTCGAATTGAAGGAGTAGAACGGGGTGCTGATGCTTATTTGTCCAAGCCTTTTAACGATCGAGAATTGTTGGCGGAAGTGCGGAATTTGATCGCTCTCAAACAAAACGAGCGCCGAGTGCAGCAGTTGAACAGTTATTTAACTGAGTCGGTGCTGCGCCGATTTTTACCGCCGGCGATGGTGAAGGCCGCAGCGGCTGGAGATTTGGCTTTGGATTTGCGCCCGGAACCGCGATTGATTACTATTTTGTTTAGCGATATTGTCGGTTTTACTCAAATGGCAAATACGCTGCGCTCGCGCCGGGTAGCTGAGCTGTTGAATGAATATTTGGCGGCAATGACTAAGGCTATTTTTGACAGTGGCGGTACGGTTGACAAGTTTGTTGGAGATGCGGTAATGGCTTTCTTTGGCGCGCCGGAGGAACTCACGCCTAACGAGCAAGTACGCCGCGCTGTGGCTGCTGCTGGCCAAATGCTGCAAGCTCTGAAGGAGCTTAACAAGGGCTGGTTGGAGCAGGGAATTGTTGGGGAAAATGGGGTGCCTCCGGTGCGGTTTCGCTGCGGAATTCACCAAGGTACTGCGGTGGTGGGGATGTTTGGCGGCCCCGATCGATCGGATTATACTGCGATCGGGCCGAGCGTAAATATTGCCGCCCGCTTGCAAGAAGTGACGGAACCAAACACGGTGCTAATTTCGGCGGCGGTGGCGGATTATGTTGAGGAAAATCGCATTGTTAAATATAAGCCTTTGAAACTAAAGGGAATTGATGAAACGGTATTGACTTTTCTCCTAAATTGTGATTAGTCATTATAAGTATTATATGTTGATATCCCACGCACAATTTCGGGAACAACATATTCCTAAATAAGTAGATGAGCGGCAAAATATGTATGTAGTTCAAAGCGATGGTCACTCCGTGAAACGCTCTTTAGAAGCGATATTTTATGAAAACAATCGCCCGATTGATGATAGCTTGACTGTCGCACCTACTTACTGGCCGTAAACAATGTGTTAAATTTAACTTGAATTACGCTAGTTAATTTTTAGTTGCAGAGAGATAATTTTTTCCGCCTATCTACTTAAGCGCGCGGATCTGCGCTCCCGCTGTGGAGTCAATTGTTTAATCTTTAATCTTTAATCGACTCACCAAAGTTCAAGCTTCCAAATGGGGGCTGGGGAGTCAACTCTAAAATCTAAAATCTAAAATCTAAAATCTAAAATCTAAAAGTGACTGACATTCCTTGCTTGAATCTATCAAAAGAGGGAACTTTTTTAACCGCTTGTCGGTGGATAACCTCTATCTAGAGAACGGTTACGCCGATCGCTCCGATCGAGTAAAAATAGAATGTCATATCTTGCTTTGTATTCTATGAAACTGAATTATTTTACGAAACGGCTTTCGACTTTAGGGCGCTCGATCGCTGCAACTGTTCTTTGCGTCTGTGCGATGGCTTTCGTGTGGTCTGGTGGGTTCTTCTCTAACACCGCAGCAATGGCCTCTCCTGCTGTAAACTTGATCGCAGCAGCAGATGCGGGCGATGCGGTTCAAGAAAAAGCCAGCAAAGATGCTGGACGAGCCAAGAACTTCATCCGAGATACAGAAGAGAAGGTTAAGGAAACTGCCAAGACAAATGCTGCTAAAGTCGATCGAGCATCGGATGATGGTAGTGTAGTAGAGCGCAAAGCTAAGAAAGACGCAGCCACAATTGAGAAAAGAGCATCGGAAGATTCAGCTCGGACTCAGGAAGCAGTAGATAATACCAAGAATGCTGTAGAGCGCGCTGTTGACAGCATCAAGGATGTTTTTAACAATTAGAAAATAAATAAGTAGGTAAGTGCAAAGCCCTTGTCTACTTAAGTAAGCGGGCATGAATAAACTGATGTGAGGGGGCGGGTTTTGACCTGAAAAAAGTCTGATAGCAAGAGCTACTTGCACTCACCCGCCCACCACATCTTATGGTTTTGTCGCTCTTGTCTGCTTACTTGAAACTGAAAAATTGATGTATAGCCTTTCTCAGTAACATAAGGTAATCTCCAATCTAGGGCATAGGGCATACCTCACTTTATTGAGAACTGCTATAGCTTAAGCAAAATCTCTAGAGGGTGGGTAGAACCGACCCCAAACCATGCTTTAAAATTGCCGCAAAAAGCGCAAGTCGCTAGCATAAACCCGGCGAATATCGTCGATTTCATAAAGTACCATTGCGAACCGCTCGACTCCAAAACCGGCCGCAAACCCAGTATATTTTTCTGGGTCTAAACCGACTCCTTTAAGAACATTCGGATCGACCGTTCCGCAGCCCAAAACTTCCAACCATTTGCCGTTCCACTGCAAATCAACTTCAGCAGAAGGTTCGGTAAACGGAAAGTAACTCGTGCGGAAACGAATCGGCAAATCTTGCCCGAACATTTGCCGCAAAAACTCTTTAATTGTGCCTTTCAAGTCAGTAAATGTCAGACCTTCATCAATTGCTAAAAGTTCAATTTGGTGGAAAACTGCCGCGTGAGTAGCATCAACAGTATCGCGGCGGTAAACGCGGCCGGGAGAGACAATCCGAATCGGCGGTTTGTGCTGTTCCATGTAGCGAATTTGCACTGATGATGTCTGAGTCCGCAGCAAGTCGCCGCCTGGTAGGTAAAATGTATCTTGCATATCCCGCGCTGGGTGGTCGGGCGGTGTGTTGAGCGCCTCGAAGTTGTAATAATCTGTTTCCATTTCCGGGCCGTTGGCGACGGTGTAACCAAGGCCGACAAAGATATCGAGAGCGCGGTCTATGACGGCGTTTAAGGGGTGAACGCGGCCTTGGGGGCGAAAAATCCCCGGCATGGTGACATCGATGGTTTCTGAGGCTAATTTGGCTTGAATTTGGGCGGTTTGGAGGGCGGCGCGCTTGTCTTCTAAATCGGCTTGCAGGGCTTCTTTGACTGTATTGGCGATCGCACCTACTTTGGGTCGCTGGTCTGGCGACAGTTTGCCCATCATGCCTAAAATTTGAGAGAGTTGGCCTTTTTTGCCGAGGTAGCCGACGCGCAACTGTTCGAGTTGTTCGAGGGTATTGGCAGTGGCGATCGCACTTTTGGACTCTTGACCGAGAATTTCTAGTTGAGTTTCAATGTCGCTTAGCTGGACAGTCATTTTGATTTTAGATTTTAGATTTTAGATTTTAGATTGATGGCAGTTTTGGGCCAAGTTGAGTTTAGCGCAATTTTGGCTCTACAGTCTTGTTGATTTTAGATTTTAGATTTTAGATTTTAGATTTTCGGCAGTTACGGATAATTTGTAATAGGTAATTCGATGTTAGAGCGATCGCGCTAGTTAAATCTAGTTTAGTATTGTTATAAGGCCTATAAAAATTTCAATGAAACTTTTAATTAGCAACGACGACGGCATCTTTGCACAAGGCATCCGCAGCCTCGCCAACGCTCTCGCCGACGCTGGCCACGACGTGAGCGTAGTTTGTCCCGACAGAGAGCGTTCTGCTACCGGCCACGGCCTTACCCTGCACCAACCCATCCGCGCTGAAATTGTCGAATCTATTTTTGAGCCTGCAGTCCAAGCTTGGGCCTGTTCGGGTACTCCCGCCGACTGCGTGAAACTCGCTTTGTGGGCTTTACTTGACAAACCGCCGGATTTTGTTCTTTCCGGTATCAACCACGGGCCCAATTTAGGCACGGATATCATCTGTTCGGGTACGGTTTCGGCAGCAATGGAAGGAATTATGGAAGGAATTCCCAGCATTGCTTTCAGCCTCGCCAGCTTTACTTCGCAGGAATTTGGACCGGCGGTGGATTTCGCTGTCACCTTGCTGGCACAGTTGGAAAAACAGCCAATGGCGAAACCGATGCTGTTGAATGTCAACATACCAGCAGTCACACAAGCAGAAATTACCGGAGTTGCGATCGCCCGTCAAGGCATTCGCCGCTATTTCGACATATTTCAAAAGCGCACTGATCCGCGCGGCAAAACTTATTATTGGCTGGCTGGGGAATTGTTAGAAGATGTAGAAGAAATCGCCGATTCGGCGGTGCCGCATGATATTCCTACAGACGTACAAGCTATTCGCGACAACAGAATAACTGTAACTCCCTTGCAATATAATCTCACCTGTGCTCCAGACTTGCACTCGTTGCGGGATTGGCAATTTGAAGGTTTTCCCAAGCAGTGAGCTCCGATCGACCCGATCGGAGCGGTAAACTAGGAATTAAGGAAAAGTGCCTCTAAAGGTCTATACCTTAAGCGTTAACACAGGCTCCCAATTACTTGTTAGTTTTTTTTAATCAAGAAAAACACTTATGAACGCTCCCACCTATAACACTCATTCTGTCACTTGCCCGATCTGCAACCGTTCTAGCGTCGTAGGCCCCGTCGGGATGGTCAGTGGACTATTCACTTGTCCCCACTGCCATTCTCATATGGTAATTAGCTGGAGCGGTCATTTTGTGCGCGATCCTTTTAGTCTCAAACAACTGACGGTGGGAAAGATGCTCAGGCGCGAGAGCAGACCGTTAGCTCGCCTTCAGCGGGATTTTGGGCTGGGTAAGCCTTTTCCGCTGATTGCAATTTTGGGCAGTGTGGTCTTTTTCGGGTGTGCGCTAGCAGCTACGGAACAATCGCTACCCCGAGAGAATTCACTTCAAGGATTTTTAGAGTGGGTGAGCGGAACTGGTAATTCCCAAGATGTCTCACGTTAACATTTGTTAACTGAAATTTTGACAGATACTGCGTGCAAATATCTATTCCTTTAGGTAGAAATCACACTATTTTAGCAATTGCATCCATCTTGAGCTACGGGTAAGCACTTAGACGCCGTGCCCTTCATCCTATGTCCAAAAATGTCAAAACCCCCAGTGCGGCAGGGGTTTTAACCCCTGCCTCAAAGATCGAGTCTGGTGGGCTTAAGTCTCACGAGGGTTTTTGATGTTAAGTTGACACCTATCACATCGCTCTATTGAGAAACTCAGCAATTTTTCTAACTGCTGTTTCCAAAATTGCTGGCGACTCGACTAAGGCAAATCGCACGTAGCCTTCTCCTGATTTCCCGAAACCGGCACCGGGGGAAGCTGCGACTCCTGTACTCTGTACTAGCTGAGTGCAAAATTTCACGGAATCTTGGGCCCAAGGTTCCGGCAGTTTTGCCCAGACGTACATGGTGGCGGGGGGTACGGGCACTTGCCAGCCGATGCCCTGTAGCGCGTTTACAAAGGCATCCCGCCGTTTTCTGAAGGTTTCTACGCTGGTTCTGACGGTATCTTGAGGGCCTGTTAATGCGGAGATCGCTCCGTTCAAAATCCCTCGGTATTGGTTGAAGTCCACTGCCGCTTTTACCTGTCGCAGCGCTGCAATTAATTCGGAATTGCCGATCGCATATCCGACCCGAAAACCTCCCATACTGTAGGATTTGGATAGTGTAAAAAACTCGATCGCCACACTCTTATCTCGATCCGCCTGAAAAATTGACGGCGCCATCAATTTTCGATATTCTTCCTCATTACCAGAGGGCGGGCACGGGGGCACCGCCCCTACAGAATCGTCAAACACCAAATCCACATAAGGGAAATCGTGAACTAAAACAAGTTGATGTTCTCGACAAAAAGCCACAGCTTTCTCAAAAAAAGCAACCGGGGCGATCGCAGTTGTAGGATTGTGAGGATAGCTCAAAACCATCATCTTTGACTCAGCCAGCACTGCTGTCGGAATATCTTCAAATATCGGCAAAAACGCATTTTCTGCTAATATCGGCATCGGATAAATTTGACCGCCGGCCAAATGCACGCCGCCTGCGTGGGAAGGATATCCCGGATCGAGCAACAAGGCAAAATCTCCAGGGTTTAGTACAGCTAAAGGCATATGCGCCGTGCCTTCTTGGGAACCAATTAACGGCAGCACTTCTGTTTCTGGATTGACTGCAATTCCAAATTTTTGCTCGTACCAAATAGCTGCTGCTTCCCGAAAATCTCTTGTCCCGTTAAATAGCAAATAGCCGTGGGTGCTGGTGTCGGACAGAGAATGTGCGATCGCATCTGTAATGTGAGCAGCCGCTGGCAAATCCGAAGAACCCAGAGACAAGTCAATCACATTTTGCCCCGCTGCTCTAGCTTGAGCTTTTGCCCGATCCATATCGGCAAATACATTAAATTGAAGTGGATCTAAACGTTTAGCAAATTGCATATTTTTTCTAACTTTTTGGGCATATTAATATTTTTTACATGGCTGATTTAGTTTTTTTTCATTTTTATGTGCTGCTTTGTAAAGGTTTTTTTTATAACCGCAGAGAGCGCAGAGGGCGCAGAGTCAGAGAGGAATATTGAGGATAAAAGAGAGAGGTTAAAAAATATTTTCGATTGCTATAGTTGTGAGTTGGGAGTTGGAAACTCCCGAATCATTTCCAAACTTTATAAGTGAGCGTCGAGCAAACCGACCAAAGTTTGTTTAGTAATAGCTCCCTCGTGAGAAAGCACTACTTCGGCATTTTTAAACAGCCTGAGAGCTGGGACTCCTTCTACTTTATACTGTTTGACAGTATTAGGATTGGGGTCAATTTCCATTTTAACCACTTTCAGCCGATCGCTGTAGTTGGCCGCCACCCAGTCTACCGAAGGCGCGATCAGTTTGCAAGGCCCGCACCAACTCGCCCAAAAATAGGCAAGCACTGGTTGCTCAGCTTTCAGGACTTCTGTTTCAAATTTTTCGTCGTTAATGACAATTACACTGTTGCTCATGGTTCTGCGATTATTTTTTCTATTTATTTCTAAAGCACCGACGGGCGTGAAACTTGCATCAACTGAGAAGACAGGCCCAAAAAACTGTTACTAATTTTAAAACATTCTGTGAATTATTGAGTGCAAACTCAGGACAGGGGACTGATGGCTAATTCTGTATGGCGTTTAATTCCACTGTTGTCGGTGTCTGGTAGCGTGCAGATGGCGATCGACCAATGGCTGCTGGAACAGCATCTAGCGGGCAAACATCCGCCAACTCTGCGATTTTACACTTGGCAACCGGCGGCGATTTCCTTGGGCTACCACCAGCGCAGGTGGCCGGAGTTTTGGCAACATTTGTCTTGGCGGGGAATGCCTGTGGAGTTGGTGAGGAGGCCCAGCGGCGGGCGCGCCGTACTTCACCAAGGGGATTTAACTTATGCTGTTGTGGCGTCGGGATTTGGAAGCAGCCGTATGAAAGCTTATCAGACTATTTGCGAGTTTTTGATTGAGGGTTGGAGGGCGATGGGTTTGGATTTGCAATACGGGGAAGCTGGAAGGGGTTATATTCACAATCCGAATTGTTTTGGTACTGCGACGGGTGCGGATTTAGTTACACTTGATGGCTGCAAGTTAATTGGTAGCGCGCAATTGCGACGGGGTGATGCTATTTTGCAGCACGGTTCGATGCGTTTGCAGCCAGATTTTCGTTTGTTTTCTCAAGTTTTTGGGGAGGAATTAATTCCTGTAAAATTACCTATATCTGAAAGGGGAGATGATTTGATTGCAACTGTAATTGATGGTTTGAGTGCGGCGGCTTGTCGCTGTTTTGGGATTGATTTGGAGGTGCAGCCACTTTCGGATGGGGAATGGCAGGATATTGGGGAATTAACAAGTAATAAGCTGTTTGACATTTAATCTGCATATTGGGCGACGGGCTTTCCTGCCACCTTTTCGGAACAGCAAAGATGGCCGTTCCACATATTTATGGGAGAATTATTGTGGGATATACCGCCTTTTCGTAACAGCCAAGAGGGCGATTTTACAAGAAAAATTATTTCTTGTGGAACGGCCATCTTGGCTGTTACTGAGAGCAGTTAAAAATTTGTACACTTATTTTTATTAAAACTCTTGTGGGTCGTTGCTCCGACGCCAAAAAAGTTAAATTTAAATGCAGTACAGCTTAGGGTTGTGGCTGAGTTGGAACGATCGGCTCTTTGGCAATTTCGCCCAATTTCACAGAATCCAGCAAGCTTTCCCAGTCAGCAGCTAATTCTGTATCGTTAAGATTGGCTTGGCGAGCGGCAGCTAGGGTGCTGAGGGCATCTTGCCAAATCCCATTTTCAGCATAAATGACAGTTTTCTGGCGCGGATCAGCCTGATCTAATTGACGGAGGATATCTGCACTGAGTTCAACACGCCGTACAACACCGCTTTCGAGCAGATCGCCCGATCTGTCATTAGGGTCGCAAACCACTGAGACTTTCCAAGTGTAACTTTTGCCTACTTCCAAGGGTGGCACATTTTGGTTAGCCGGGATACTAACGCCGATCACCCCTGATAAATTGCTAATTTTGACATCCTGTTTATAAATTTGGTTGCCGCTTTGATCTAGTAGGACAAACTCGGCTAATTCCCCCTCTGTTTGAGGCAAGTAGAAAAAGAATACAGGATATTCCGAAACAGTCCGTCCGATTCTATTTTCAGGGGCTAAGGCTGTTAGATTTAGCTTACCCTTGACGCATTGACCTGCTTTGCGCGTCGTTCTGGGTACATCGCCCGGTGACAGATTATCTTCACGGGGCTGAATGAAGCGCGGGCCTCCCGGTACAGTGGGTGGCTTGCCATCTACTTCTGGAGTCGGCTGTCCCACAACTGCTAATTGGGAACCATTAAGTGTTGCTATCAATACTATTGAGCCAACTGAGGTCAGAGTGATGAGAAACTTAGTAATTTTTTTCATATTGACTCCATGAATTTTTAGGGATAAATTCTCTCTTTCTCTTTCTTTTTTCTTCCCAAAATCCGGTAGACATTAACTTTTTGTTCCCTGCCTTTTAAAGGCAAAGGCCCCCAAGATTCTACCTCAAATTTGTCTGCCAGATGCAGAAAGGTTTCTTCTGCAATCAATATCCGGCAAGTGTCCTCTTGCCGCTCCTTTTCGCAGCTTTCTAGTCGAGAAGCAATATTTACACTGTCGCCGATCACTCCATATTCTAAACGGGTTGTGCCTCCCAGACTACCCACCATAACAGGCCCTGTAAAGATGCCTACTCGCATTTTTACGCTCGGTAAACCGCGCGCGAGCCAATTTTGATTCATTTCTAGCAAGCGGGAACTGATGGCTAGAGCACAAGAGACGGCGAGGCGAGCATCTTCTGCAATTTCTTCTGGAGTGGTGCGGGGAATGGGTACGCCAAATACTGCCAGCATTCCATCTCCGGTAAATTTGTTAATCACGCCTTGATGTGCTTGGACTTCTTGGGCCATTGCTGATAAATACTCATTTAACCAACTCATTACCACTTCTGGTGGTAGTTTTTCGGAGATTGTACTAAAACCCTGCAAGTCGGTGAGGATGATGGTAGCAGTAACTTTTTGCCCTGGCAATAACCCTGATTCGAGCAGATGGACGCGCTCTTTCCACAGGGCATTTGCGATCGCAGGTGATGTTTGTTGTCCTAATAATTTCATCACAATTCCTTGCTGTTGCCTAGACTGCTCGTACTTATAGGTAACTGCAACTGCTGCGGTGATTAAAAGTGCCAGGGTAGGGGCCATTACAGGTATCCACCCCTGTTGCATGAAGAGGAGAAAGGTGAATCCGAATAATGAACCGCAAGCTACGATCGCGATCGCGATCAAATTCAGCGATTTTTCTAGCCGCCAAGCTAAACAGCCGCCCACTGCACTCCAAACAGCGATCCAAAGAACTTCTTGCCATTCGTCCCAATACCAAAATAGCCCTTTGCCGTCTAACACTGCACTGAGAATTTGGCTGGTTGCCGCTGCATGAATTAATACCCCAGGCGTCGGGATATTACCGTTTTTAGTAGCGCTGTAAGGAGTAGAAAAAATATCTTTTACAGTTGGGGCTGTAACACCGATTAAGACTATTTTACCCTTCACCAATTTCGGCTCTACTTTTCGCTGCAAAACTTGAGTGAGTGTCACGCTATTTGCTATTTTTTCCGCCGAGCGGTAATTGAGTATAACTTGATAGCCTTGGGCATTAATGTTTTGATAACCTCCTGAGTCCTCTCGCAATTTTGAAAATACTATTTTATTTGCCTGAATTTCTTGTTTGTCTGTCAATTTAGAATCTATTTTTTTGCTATCTAAATAGGCAAAAGCTAGCCGCATTGAAAATGAAGTCATTGTCGTTTTACCATTCTTTGCAAACATCAAATTGCGGCGCACTATACCATCTGGATCGAAGACTAAATCGTTAAATCCTACCCGCTTCTCTGGTATGTTAGGATTGGGTGGCACTTGCTGGTACTTTGATTGGCCAAGGAAGGTAATCGGAAATACTTTTGGGTTTTTCAATTGAGTTGCTAATTCTGCATTCCCGGGCTCGTAAGGAATGTCGCGAATTATATCGATGCCAATAGCTGTGGGTTCAAGACGTGCTATTTCTGCGATCGCTTTTGCTAAAGTGCGATCGGAAATTGGCCATTTTTCAATAGTATTAATATCCTGCTCTGTGACTTCAACTATCAGCAACCTGGGGTCAGGACCCCGATCTGGTCGCAACTGCACCATGAGGTCGTAAGCATTTAATTCTAGTGGCTGTAAACCGCCTAAATGCCGCACTCCCAATAGAGTTCCGGTCAGGACAATCCAGATAATAGCAAGAGGTTGCAAGTCAGCGAAGGGGAAGGAATAAGTTAAGTTTTTCCAACTCCACCCTCTCTCCTTCCACTGACGATGAAATTGATGAAAGAATTTGGGCATATTAATAATTGTTGGTTTCAACAATCTAACATTGGTGCGCTCGTAAATGCCCCTTACTGATGCCAAAATTTTAATTTTCTTGTGCGGTTTTGGCGATCGCACTTAAGTGCAATCCCTGCGGATAGCTGTTTTCTTCTTTGCTGCGCTTGATATCGGCCATTGAAATCTGGGGTTTGAGGTATTTTGCCAAAACTTTAACCACGTCGCCCCGATCGATCGTCCCCGCTACTGAACCAATCGGCGAGAGGACGATGATTCGGGGGAGTTGACGGGCTTCCATGCTGTTAATTACTTCTGCGATGGATGCTTTTTCCGAGACTGTGGGGGTTTTTCCCAGGGGTTTCAAAATGTTGTGCAAAGTCTGAACTTGCCATTGACTGCGTTCTGTGAAGCGGATATCGTCGATCGACACTAAGCCCAAATCCCGGCCGTTGGTCGCAGCAATGTAAAATGGAAACGGATTGACTTCTAACAAATAGCGATCGGCAAATTCTCGCAGAGTCAAATCTGCATCTACAACTCGAAACTCGCGGCTCATCGCATCGCTGGCTTTAATTTTAACCAATGCTTCTTGCAGTGAAGTCAATCTACTATAAGCAGTGGCATTGCGAATGCCAAACCAGCCGATCAGCGCAATCCACAAGCCGCCGTACTCGCGGGCTAAAAAGCATAAACTCAGACCCAAAGCAACAGCCAGCCAACCTAAAACTTGTCCTGTTTTTGCCGCCCAGCGAACGCCGGCCAATCGAGAACCGGTGATTTTCCAAATTGCTGCTTTTAAAACTTGTCCTCCATCCAAAGGCAGACCGGGAATTAAGTTAAATAATCCCAAAACGAGATTGATTAGTGCTACCCTTTCGGTGACAATTGCTAGCAAACTTTTCGGGGGAAGAACTTGAGAACCCAAACCGAGGATTAAAAACAGCGCAAAGCTCACGAGAGGGCCGGCAATAGCTACTTGAAAAGCTTGACCGGGAGTTTTTGATTCCGAGTCGATCGAAGCTACTCCGCCAAATAAGAATAAGGTAATAGAATTAACTTTAATGCCTTGCGATATCGCCGCCAAGCTGTGTCCGAGTTCGTGCAAGAGCACGGAAGCAAACAGTAGCAGAGCTATTGCTAACCCCGCACTCCACGAGAGCGCAGGCCCCCACAGGCGGTAACTGCTGGCGTATTCGCGGGTTGCTAAGGCTAAAATTATAAACCACGAATAATCTATAACTAGGGGGATGCCAAATAAAGAGCCGATTCGCCAACCTGTCTGCATGAAGTTTCCTGGGAAAGGAGAGCAAGAAAGAGTTTCTATTATATCTTTTCTACCCCTTGCCTTTGCCTTTCCCTAGGTTTTTACAGAACTCCGGCGTTACCCAAGCCCAAGATTACTCCAGCTCCGAGCAAGTGACCGAAGCTGGCTGTTGCCAGCAATTCTGGTACGCCGAAGCCTTTGAACATTCCAGGGAGTGCAACGGGTAAAGCTGGGCCCTTGCCTCGGTTTTGCTTGGAGATGCCGTAGTAGCCGATCGTGATCGCCAGCAAATTACATAAAATCATTGTCAGTCCTACCAGTGGCGACCACTCCGGTGTTGAGGGAGCGGTAGATTGTATGGCTAACAGCAAAGATGAGTTGATCACGTTCTTATCTCCTGATTTTACAGATCAATTGATTTCCAAGATTATAAAAAGCGTTTTGCATTAAACTAAGATTTGTTTTAATAGTTAACAATTCGTTTATATTTTGATACAAATTCGGAAGGGAGGAGTCGGAGTGCGGGTTAAAATTTGCGGAATCACTAAATTAGACCAAGGAATTGCGATCGCCCGTTTGGGAGCCCAGGCTTTAGGGTTTATCTGTGTGCCGGCTTCCCCGCGCTATGTCAGCCCAGAAACAATTCGCCTCATTGTCGAGCAGTTGCCACAAAATGTCGATCGCATCGGCGTTTTTGCCAACACCACAATAGAAAATATCTGTCAAGTAGCGGCAGAGTCAAATTTAAGCGGGGTGCAGTTACACGGAGATGAAACAGCGGAATATTGCGATCGGCTGCGGCAGTTTTTGCCGGGAATTGAAATTATCAAAGCCCTGAGAGTTAAGACTCCTGAAACTCTAGCCACCGCTGCTGTTTATGCTGTTCGTGTCGATACTTTACTGCTGGATGCTTACCATCCACAGCAATTGGGCGGTACTGGTAAAACGATCGACTGGATGATGTTATCAGAGTTTAGACCGCAGTGTCCTTGGCTGCTGGCGGGCGGTTTAACACCCGATAATATTTTAAATGCAATTGATAGCGCGATCGGCAATAACTTCAGCGGTGTTGACCTTTCTAGCGGCGTAGAAATAGCGCCGGGAGATAAAGATTTGACCAAAGTTGCTCAGTTGTTTGCTCAATTAACTCAAGTCGCCGGTCGTTGCTAATTGGTAATACCACATATCCGCACTTTTTATCGGATTCATTCTTTAGTCTGCGTGGGCGAAGCCTGCCGTAGACTAGGCAGACTTCGTTTCTACAGTAGCGGTTTCAACCGCAGTTTATGCCGTTTATTGTTTTATCGGCGGCTCTCAAAAGTGCGTGAAGCGGAGCTATCCCGAAGGGAATCGCCCTCCGGGTCTTCGTATTCCAAAACCAACTCACTAACCGTAGCACCGGTGGGGCCGCGGCGGCACCAACTAATCATTCCTTCCACAGCTTTTTTGGGTCCTTCAAAGACAGCCTCGACGCGGCCATCAGGGAGATTTCTTACCCAGCCGCCCAGGCCGAAATACTTTGCTTGATTCATCGTTGAATATCGGTATCCTACTCCTTGAACTAATCCCGAAACAAAAACGTGGACTCTGACGGGTGGGGGTGATTGCTTTTGCATAAACTGGTTAACTTACGGCTAACATCTGTTTGAAAATTTTAAGGATCAGTTTGATTATGTTAAATTTTAGTGCCATCGCGCTGCCGGGATTCCTGATACGCCGCATCACCCTAGCTTTTTCAACTATTCCCGATTTCACTAATTGGCTGGTTGCAGCTATGATCGCGCTGGTTTACACTTCGATCGCTCTTTCCATTGGTTTTTGGTCAGGATTTCTAAAAGTAGACGTGCAAACCTCTCGACGTACAATTGTGGGAGTGCTCATTGGCTGTTTGTTAAGTCCGGGCATCACCGAGGAATTATTGTTCAGGGTGTTAATGCTGCCACACCCGTTCGAGAAGGCTTCTGGCTTAATGCTGTGGTTTTGGGGATGCGCGAGTTTGGCGACTTTTGTAGTTTACCACCCGCTGAACGCGCTGACTTTTTATCCGGTTGGTCGATCGACCTTTATGAATCCAGTATTTTTGCTACTGGCGGCAATTTTGGGAGTTGCGTGCTCCATCGCCTACCTGCAAAGCGGTTCTATCTGGCCTGCGGTGGCAGTTCACTGGCTGGCAGTGACAGGCTGGCTGTTGCTACTGGGCGGTTACAGGAGGCTCTATGGTTAAATGTAAAAAGTCCAGCATCACTATTTTGTCGGGAGGATCTCAGTTGTGGGTATCATAGGAGCGATCGTAGGTTTTTTGGCAGGGGTAGCAGTTGCTTACTGGTTAGTGGAAAAGCGCTTAAAGAAGCAAAAGCAAGAATACTTGCAGCAAACTCGCAGAATTAGTGAGGAAATAGAATTAGCTCAGATGTCTCGGGTGCAACAAGCTGTCGAATCTCAGCAAGGAGAACGGGAAAATCAGCTTAGAAAAGCTACTATCGAACACGAAAATTTACTCAGGCAAGTTACTACCCAATACGAAAACCAGCTCAAACAAGTTGCGGCTCAATACGAAAATCAGCTCCAACAAGTTCGGGCCGAACGCGACAGTCAGCTCCAACAAGTTTTGGCCGAACGCGAGAGTCAGATCCAATCACTTGCCAGCGTAGACGAGTACGAGTTGCGACGACAAATCAGCGAGGAATTAGAAGCCGCTAACAATGCTAGGATGCAGCAAAATATCCAATCTTTGCAAGCAGAACACGAACATCATTTACTCAGAGTTGCTGACGAATTGCATCTAAGTTATCAAGCTCAGATGGAGCAACATTTGCAAAACTTGCAAAATGAACACGAAATTCGCTTAAGGCAAATTGCCGAGGAATATGAGAACCGCGAGGTTGAGATGCAGTTAAATATGGAGGCTTTGCAAGAGCAATACGAGAGTCAGTTGCAAGCGGCTCACGAGCAGTTGAGAGAGCACGAAGCTCAGATGCAAGCTACTATCAGGTCTTTGCAAGAGCAGTACGAAAGTAATGTACCACAACAAGAAGTCCCGGAGCAGCAGTTCAGTGAGTTAAATTCAACAGAATTTGCCGAAGGTTTATCCCAAGAAGAAGTTTGGCAGGAACTGTCAAGTGAGTTAAATCAAACAGAAGTTGAAGAAGAGTTAAATTACACAGATTTTTCGGAACCACAACCAATTGATTTACATCAACCAGCAGTCGAACAACAGCTTCCAATTACCAGACAAGCACCAAGCTATTCCCTACCGCAGTTGATGGGATGTGTTCAAAGTCAGGACAAAGAAACCCGCAAGTTTGCAGCGTCTGCTTTAGGTAAAATGGCTGCTGCTAATGCTCTGAGAGCCGAAGGTCAGCGGGCAATAGAAACCTTGGGAAAATTAGCTCAAGATATTCAGCCGGAGGTGCGCCAAGCTGCTGTGGAAGCACTAGCAATGATTAAGTCTGAAAAAGTGATTCCGCTGCTACAAAAAGCTTTGCGAGATATAGATAGCGGTGTGGCTAAATCGGCAAGTGCTGCGCTCACTAAGTTTAAGTTTTATCCGCGCACTCCGCCGGCTAAGCCGAAAACTGTTGATGTGAAGAAACCAAAGCGTTAAGCATTTACGAGTCTAAATAAATATAGCAATTGTCAATTGCCTACAACACAGTAGGGATACAACATTGTTGTGTCCTTACCGAGGTGCTGTATTTCACTCAATTTCGATTACTACTACAAACTTTGGAGGGTGGGTTGAGTAAAGAAATCCAACTCAATTATTCGATCGACAACTCGCCCCATCAGACCCAGAAATCACCGACACTGCGCTGTTTAAAACCCTAGGCTGAAACCTTTTTTTAGCAAGTGGCAATTGAAATCGCTTCTTCTATCTACACGCATCCTGTAGGGGCAGGTTTTACCAGTCATCTATGTCAGAAACTAACAATATAATAAACCCGCCCCCACGAACACGACAAATCCGAATCTACATTTTTTGGATTCGATCGAATATCAGGTTAATCTGGGTTATCGGTTGTGTGGGGGCGGGTTTACAAGATTGTTTGCGGTTATCAAATATTGTTGGTAAAACCCGCCCCTACAGTTAACTCCTGACTAATGACTAATTTAAAAACGTTGCTTTGTACCGAGTATCAATTTGAGGTCGCCGGAGTCGCTAACACCCACATCTAAGCGAATTAATCCAAAGGACGATCGCACCCTCACACCCACCCCAACACCTGCCCCAGTACCCGGTTTGTCCCTGACTACCGCCGGTTTTCCGAGTACGCTATCTCCTGTGCCCAAATCCGACGCAAAATCAACAAATAGCACGCCACCGACATCCTGACCCACAGGAAACCGATATTCGCCGGAAGCTAAAAAATAACTCCGACCGCTGCCAATATCCCCGCTATCGTAACCCCGCACGGAATTGCGGCCGCCGAGGCGAAAAGCTTCTGTTGGTGGCAAATCCCCGATTACCGTACCCGCTTGCAAGTTAAAAGCCAGCATTTCGGGCAAGGCTTCAGACTCGCTGATGCCCAGCAAAGTTACTGGTACATAATGTATATAATTCGCTAACAGCCTGTTGCTCACAATGTTACCTCGTCCCAGAGGTATCGACTGCTCCGTGCTGAGGCCCAGAATCGAGCCGCTGGTGGGGTTGAAGGGATTGTTCCGCCGATCGAGCACCGCACCAAAAGAAACAGTGTATAATTCGTCAACGCCAGATCCGCTAAATGTGAGAGGATTGCCAAGTTCGTCGCGGCGGGCGATATTTAAGTTGCGATCGCGCGTACTGATGTTTGTATAATTCAGTCCCAAAGTGGATTGCCAATCGCCCAAAGGTCTGGTAAACCTGAGATTTCCCCCCACCCGAATTTCCCGAACTCGGTTCCCGTTGGGCAAATCAATATCTTTGTTGAAAATTTCCGATATTCTGCGATCGCCAAAAGCTCTCACACTGTATCCCAAACGGTCTTCGGCGGCAACGTAAGGGCTAACAAACTCGACATCGTACTGGATACCTCGGAGGCTGGGTTCAAGTTCCACCGCTAGTCGCTGGGGGTTGGTGCCGAAAGTTCGATCGGTATATGAAAGAGGAACAGCAACGCCAACATCATCACTAAGACTGGCACTCACGCTAAAAGAGCGAGCCGATCGCTCTTGAACGTTGTAGATTACATTAACATCCGTGCCAACTTCTTCGATCGAAACCGTCACTTTGTCAAACAATCCCAATTGCTGCAACTGCTGCAAGTCCGATCGTACAACTTCCCGGCTGTAGTTATCCCCCGCCTTGAGTTTGAGTTCGCCTCGGATAAAGTCTTCCGAAATTCTGCCCTCAACCGGATTCCCTTTTTTATCAACAGCTTCGCCTCTGGAATTGACAAAGCGAATTTTCACCTCTGCAACGTAAACGCCTTCAGCATTGCCCGCTTGAGTGATTTGTAGACTACCGCCTAGCTGTCGGGCGTTGCTATTTAATGCTTCGGGGATTTCGGCGTTGGCCGCGATCGTCGCCGGAGTTTTGAACAGAGATGTAAAATCTTTATTGTGGCTGGACTTGAGAGAGAGAGATTCCCTAGGGGATAGCTGCGCCGCGCGTACTTCTCCAGAAGCTGCAAGCTCATCCGATGCCGGCAAATCCCGCACAGTTGGGTTCACCTCATCCGACGATTGATGAGAACTTAAGACTGAAACCGATAATAAATGTCGCTTGTAGTCGAGTCTAGATCCCCCTAAATCCCCCTTAACAAGGGGGACTTTGAGACTATTTCTTCTCTCCCCCTTATTAAGGGGGGTTAGGGGGGATCTAGACTTCGCTACCAACAACAGAGATGGTGGGTTTGACGTTAAGTTGTCAGCAATGACCTCATCCTCCTCCCTCTGCGCCCTCTGCGCCTCTGCGGTTCCCTCTCTAAACTCCGCCTCAGTCGGTGCGGCACTCGGATCGATCGCCCGCGCTGCCAATTCGCCGCCAGCCAGCGCAGCCAAAGTCAAAAATGCAATAATTGGAATTCGCATACACATTAAATTTAAAGCACACCCAACGCATATTACCCAAAACCGGGCCCCCTGCATAATTAGCCGAAAAGAAACCCGGTATTTTTGAGGCTACCGGGTTTCTGGGATGCTGAAATTTTGGAAAGTTCGATCGCGGGCGATCGTAAATTGGGGAAACCGAAAATTTGTTTAAATAGCTTGGCGAGAAACTCGTTTCTCAAAATGAGCCTGAGTCTGCTGCAACAGTTGTTCGCGACTATCCTTAGCGGTGGTAATGGTAGGGAGCAAGTTGCGAGCTTGTAACGTCATGTGAAGCTGTAGGTGTGCTACGTACTCACTGACATCTTCGCGAAGAGAGCAAGCCGGGTACTGTTTTAAAGTAGAGTTCAAAGTGTTCTCCTGCTTTGAGTTTGTAGAATTTTCTAATAATCATAGAGAATATCATGGTCTATTTCTAAGTGTGTACTCCGTAATGAAGTTTAACGTTTGGACTGCTTTTTTGTTACAATTATTTACAAAAAATTCTTACCTATCAGGAGTCGATCCCCATGCAGTCTCAAGCACTTGTAGGACACAAGCACACATTAAGTACATTTGTCAATAGCACCCCCCAAACAGCCGCCTACCTAGACATCGGGTGCGGCAGACCCTTATTGATGCTGCACGGTTTCTTCGGAGAAAAGACTTGCTGGCTGCCATTAATTGAGTTATTGCAATCTCAGTTTCGGTGCATCAGTTTAGATATGTTAGGTTTTGGAGAATCCAGTAAACCAGAAATCCGCTATGACGTAGCTGTAGAAGTTGATTTTGTCCGGCAAGTTGTAGAACAACTAAATATCGAACCCTGCTGTATCATCGGACATTCTTTTGGCGGTTGGGTAGCATCTGCATATTCTCTCAAATATCCTAATTCTGTTAGCAGTTTAGTGTTAGCAGCACCAGCCGGAATTCGGGACGACAGTTTTTGCGGTCAATACGATGCTTTGCGGCCGCTGCTTTGGGAAACCCCAGCCGTTGATTGGGCCTTGCACTTGGCAAAACCTTTTGCGAGTTTAGCTGGAAAAAGTGAGAAATTGCAGCAAATTTCCGGGTGGCGCAGAGAGTTAATGTCTCAACCAGTAGCAAGGTCATTTTTAATGAGTCGGATGCGACCGGAAGACGCAGTTGATACAGTAGAAAAAGAAATTCACCAATTGCAAATTCCTACCTTAGTTATCGCAGCAGATAGCGACGAAACAATTCCTTTATGGCACTGTGAAACCTACGCTAATGAGATACCGGGGGCTGAGTTAGTAATTATTCCCAATGCTGCTCACGGATTGCCGCAAACTCAAGCTCAAATTATGGCGAAGTTGACTTGTAAATTTTTGAATAGTTAAGAAAAAATGTGCAATAAGCCGAATCATAAAAATTGTGATAAGCCACCCATTGAAAATAATTGTGTTTTAGTATACTACTTTATTAGGAAATACAGAATATATTGATTAGTGTATTGTACAATTTTTTCTTATGGCTCTAAAATCTTGTGTCAGCAGGAGCTACAGACATTTAGTTGAGTCGGGGATATTACCAATGGCGGCAATGAGAAACTATTTTAATCTGGAAGAAATTACGACAGCCAGAAAAATTAGTGCTGCGGTAATTAACATCAGCGGCCGCCAGCGAATGCTTTCCCAACGAACGGCTTTTTTTTGCATGAGGTTAGTTTGCTCTCAGAATGGGGTAGAAAGATCCAAACTGCGGGGAAATTTGTTAGAGGCGATCGAGCTTATGGAAAAATCGCACCGCGACTTAATTAATATTGGCAGCAGCATCAACTTAGTGAGTCCCCCTTCACCCGCCCTCAAGGCAATGTATTTTGAGCCGCCACTGTATTTAGACAAACAAGTGCGCGCATATATCGATCGAATAAAAGCATTGGTGGAAGTTCCCGATGCCGAACTCATGCTGGAAAATCCCCATCTGCTGTACATTGTCGAAGCAGCGGGCGGCGACTTGCTAGAAGCTTTCGATGCCGTGGTGAGTCAATACCAGCAAGAAAGCGAAATAGAACAATTTGAAATCGACCTCAAACAGGTTGAACTGTATCAAGAAAGTTGTGCTGCTACCGCGAAAGCAGAAGCTCAAGCGGCCGAGATCGATCGCGCACTTTACGAACTCAAACAAACTCAAGCTCAACTCCTCCACAGCGAAAAAATGTCTTCGCTGGGGGCGCTAATGGCTAGTATCGTCCACGAAATTAATAACCCAATTAGTTTTATTTACGGCAACTTGAGCCATGCCGCAATTTATACTCAAGATTTGTTGAACCTGCTGTGTCTCTATCAAGAATGCTATCCCAATCCCTGTCCCGAAATCACAGCTAAAATCGAAGAGATAGATCTTGGTTTCCTAGTTGAAGACTTGCCTAAAGTTATGTCTTCCATGCAAATGGGTTCCAATCGCATTCGCGAAATTGTCAAATCTATGGGCAACTTTTCGCGAACCGATAACAGTAACATGACCCTGTGCGATTTGCACGACAGCATTGACAGCACCGTGTTAATTTTGCGAAACCGTCTCAATTCTCAAATAGACCGTCGCGACATTCAAGTAGTTAAAAATTATGGAAAATTGCCTCTTGTAGAGTGTTATTCAGGACAGCTCAATCAAGTATTTATGAATCTAATTACCAACGCGATCGATGCTTTGGACGAAGTATCACAAAATCAGCCCTATGCTGCGCTAAAAATTTTGATCGCCACAGAATTAGCGGGGCCCGATCGCGTGAGAGTGCGGATTGCTGACACGGGAACTGGAATGACACCAGAGATAAAAGAACGAATGTTCGAGCAGTTTTTCACCACCAAGGAAATCGGTAAAGGTACCGGTTTAGGATTGTCTATTGTCTACAAAATTTTAGTAGAAAATCACCGAGGATCGCTTCGGTGCGAGTCGGAACCCTGCAAGGGAACCGAGTTTATCATTGAACTGCCGATCCAGCAAACTTAAGCAATTTACTAATCATCCAAATTTATCTATGTTAAGTGTGGCACGGGCGTCCCGCCTGTGTTAATTGTCTGTGGCAGGGGCGCCCCGCCTGTGTTAACTGTATGTGGCACGGGCGTCCCGCCTGTGTTAGCTGTAATAAAATTTTACCAGAAAGAATTGGTTTAAAGCCCCAAGCATGAGCGGGAGAAATTAAAAGAAGACTATTCATTACTCCAATCCTCGGACTTCCAGGTAGAGGTCGCCCTCTTGCGGTCAACTGTCAACAGTCAACTGTCCACTGTCAACTGTCAACTGAAACATATCCTACCCTAATTCGAGCTTCAAACTTGGCAACAGCTTTTCTAAATTTCTGAGAGATTTCTGTTGCCAAGGAATATCATTTGAACCCAATACCAAAAGTTGAATCGTTTTCTTTTTGCGGACGCTAATTACAAATTTAGACAGCATACTGATACCAGAACTGTTAACAAAGTCCAATTTTTTTAGGTTCAAGGTAATAGTAGGCGGTTCGCCATTGGCGACCTCATCTAACAATTCGGCTATTGGTGCATACTCTGCAGGGCCACTCAGGCTAAGTTCGCCTTGGAAAGTGAGTGTGACTAATTCGGGATCGTACTGAATACTGTAATCTTCACCTTTAATTTCTTGAATGCCCATTGTGATTTTGTTTCCTGAGTAAAATATTGCGGTCGCACAAGAGAGTAAATATGGAAATGCTAGAAACTACACCCTAATTTGAACCACAGTCGTAACAATGATGGTATCACTATCTGGTCTGCGCTCGAATTTCCAACCTATCTTAGCTGAATAGTCATTAATCATCGTCAGCAATCCCAATCCCGATGTATCACTTTCAGCTTCCGCATTCTTTTCAAGCTGCTGCAAATAAAGTTCATTGGGATCATCGGACTCCAGAATTTCTCCAATAAACTCCTTCAACTTCTTAGCCCCTTCTGGATTGACACTATTACTGGCAAAAATTACCGCCGTCACCTCTGTTTCACCAATAAAGTGTATGCCAAATTTGACTTTGTAATTGATATCATCCTTATTAAACTTTATCGCATTTTCTAATAGTTCGTTGGCTACGTAGCTCACAGCTCCCTTGCTTTCTTTGATCCGTTTCTCGCTGCTAGCATCCTCCTCATCCACCGGTAGAAAGCTAGACAAATAATCGGCTACAAAATGAGCTGAAAGCCGATTGTTGCGCCAGCGCTGTTTGATGGGGCGAGAACTGGGGGTAAATGTAAGTTCTAGGGAATCGTGTTCAGGAGGAAATTCTTCAATGAATTCTCCAAAGATTTGTGTCATTGTTTTTAAGCTTCCAGATGTCATGATTTCTCTCCCTCAAATTGATGTATTAATGTCACTTCTGGGTGAATTTCCACACGCCATTCCAGTTAGCAGGAATACTATTTACTAACAGCGATTGGATGCGTTTTAGGTAAAGTTGACTGGGCTTGTCATCTGGATTTAGGGCTACTATCTGTTTAAAACAAACTATGGCCTTAGCAAAATTTCCCTGACAATACTCTTGGAGTCCCTCCTCAAATATAGGCAAAGTTTGAATTTTGAGCGATCGCACTGGTTCTACTTCAACATCTAACACCTCACAAACTGAAATGGCTTCTTGTCTACCTTTGACAATAGCCCGATCCAAAAAACGGATATGATACTTTTCGGGTTGACTCAAACGTTGTACCACATCTCCAGAAATTAATAAAGATACGCCATAATACTTAGTCAAGCCTTCCAGACGAGCGGTGAGATTGACATGATCTGAGAGCGCATCTGCTTGCATCCGATTTGCGTCACCAATAATCCCAACCATCGTATCACCCACATGGATACCAATGCCAATCTTCAGCGGTATATCCCCATTTATTTTACGGCTTTGATTGTATTTCTGCAACTGCTCCAATTTCACAATTCCTGCCCCAATAGCATCATCCACGCCATCAGGAAAAACTGCCATAACTCCATCTCCAATATACTTGACAATAAAACCGTTGTGCTTACGAATTACGGGACTAATTTGCTGTAAATAGTTATTGATGAAGTCAAAGTTTTCTTGAGGAGTCATTTGCTCCGCCATCGTGGTGAACGAACGCATATCGGAAAACATAATTGCCATCTCTTTGCTCACGTGATCTCCAAGCTGGAAATCAACCATGCTCTGCTTGCCGAGAAATTGGAGAAATTCATCGGGAACGAAACGTCCGTAAGCCTGCAAAAGTTTCTCTAATTCTTGTTCCCGCGCTTTCACCGTTTGCACCATATGGGAAAATACCTGTGCCAGTTCTCCCAGTGCATCACTGCGCGCTGCCACATCTGACAATATCTGGGGTTGAAAGCTATTATTTTTTACAGCAATAGCTGCATCTATAACCTTTTTTACCTGCTCGATGTAAGTCTGCATCTCTCGGTTTTTATGACGGATCTGGTTTTCCAGATCCGTGGAGTGTTCCGTGATAATTTCTACTAAAGTTTCATAGCTGTTTTTTTCATCCTCTACTTCCTCAAGTTTTTCCCTCAACTCCTGTAGCTGGTTATGGAGTTCTTCTGGAGATTTAGATGGTGCTAAATTTATTTGTGGTTTCATAATTTATACTTCCGAAGCTGGAAGCGCAAAGTTGTTTTACTTCCTCGCTGTAAATTATTATAACTTACAGGCGCAGAACTCGAAATCTTGTTTCTGCGTCGATGCTTGACCACTAAATCCAAGACCCTTGGTAGAAACCGGGTTGACGACCGTCAATCATAAATTATGCACAATATTTCCCTGTTGTTTCAATACTAGCAAAGTAATGTCATCAAATACCTTTTGTTCTCCAATAAATTTTCGCAAATCAGCGATGGTCGCTTCCTTGATTTGTTCCGCGCTCAAATGCCAGTTTTGAGAAACCACTTCACAGAGTCTTTCGATACCGTAGAATTTTTTGTGCATATTTCTAGCTTCCGGGATGCCGTCAGTATAAAGCACCACCCCGTCCCCAGGCTCTAAGTCTACTAAAACATGGCTAATCCAATCGGAAATATCCTCATCTAAGGCAAGCGGAAATCCTAAATTCATGGTGTCTATCCGCTGGACTTGACCACCTTTCCTGACCACAAGAGTTTCCTCATGTTGGCCGCTGATACTAATTGTGCGATCCGCATAGTTGAGCAAAGCTAGTGTCATATTTTTGTCGGAGTTCATGCGCTGGACATTTTTATAAAGAGTGCGGTTTATGGTATCTAAAAAACGCACCGGGTTGGATTCTTGCATTTCCTGAAGAGTGCGGACAGCAGCTTGAGTCATCACCATTAAAATGCCGCTTTCTAATCCGTGTCCGGTGACATCACCAATGCAAATCGTGACCACCCCGTTAGTACAAAGTACGTCGTAATAATCACCGCCTACTTCCGAGGCTGGCTCCATAAATCCGGAAATATCTAAATCTTCAATGGCTGCGAGTTCAGCAGGTTTTGGCAGAATCAACTGCTGCATTTGTTTGAGCATATCGAGTTCGGAACTCATGCGGATGTTTTCCGCTTTCAGGCGCTGGTTGAGAGCGACAATTAGTTTAGCGGCTCTGGCGAGTTCTGAGGTGCGTTCTTTGACTTTATCTTCTAGAGTTTCAAAGGATTCTTGCTGTTGTCTCGCCATGCTGTTAAAGGAATTTGTTAAGGTTTCAATTTCCAAAATCCGGCTGGAATCAACGTTCTGGTTGAGATCACCACCTGCTAGAGATTGTGAAGCTTGAGCAATTTGATTCAGGGGGCGAGTAATCCAGCTAGCGGTGAAAATACCCACTCCAACAGAGACAATTAGAGCCACAATACACAGCAAAAAGGTCTGGCGAGTATTAGCATAAATTTGCGTCATAAAGTCGGCTTCAGGAACTACTACTACAATCAGCCAATTGAGACCGTACTTGTCAGTTAGCGGAGAAACTTGGATAAATTGCCGCTCACCGTTCAGCTTAAAGTCAAGTTGAACAGTTTGATCGATGTCTTCCAAACGCTTGAATCGATCGAGCAGATAAACCACCGTTTGACGCATCAGCGGGTTGCTACTTTCCTGTGCTTTGATCCGCTTTGTATCTTTCCCTATTCCCACCGAAAGAGGCTGTTCTTTAACCGAGGTGGCTATTAATTCACCCTGCGGTTCAATGATAAATACTTGACCGGAATTACCCACCCTTAAGGTTTGCAGGAAGTGGCGAATTTGATCTAGTCCCATCTGGCAAGTCAGCACGCCAATTAGTTTCCCTTCGCCATCATAATAGGGTAGACTCGCATTAATTTGCAGCGTACCATAACCAAAATTAATATAAACTTCACTCCAAGCTGCCTGTTTCTTCTCAACAGCTACTTTGTAAAAAGGGCGCGTGCGAACGTCATAATTGGGGGTGGTTTTTTCGATTGTTGTCGGGTTTCCATTATCGTCAAGGTTGTAATATATCAAGTCGCCGCCCCCCGGAATCAGTTGCTGGGCAAGCTGAGGTTTTTCAAGTCCAACCAGCCGATTTACCCAACCCACACGCAGGTACTGACCTTTTTCGTTGGCAATTCCGGCGTGACCGATCGATTTAAATTGCAGAACTTGTTTCCAAAAATAGGATCGAGCTTGCTCCAAATCGTCAAAGTTCAACACTCCCAAAGGTACAGCATCCTGATTGATCTGATTCACCAGTGGCGGAGCTTCCAGATAGGTTTGAACACGTTCGTAAACTCTCGCACTCACTTCGTGCCGCAACTGACTAACAATATCGTTGACTATCTGCTCTCCGTTTCTGTAAGAAAGATAGCCAACGCAGCCAACAGCAGCCAAAATTTGGAGAACAAAGGGAACTACCAAGACATTGCGGAGACGGAATTTGCCCGCTTTGGAGACGATCGCACTTTTTTGAGAAACCATTGTTAAAAACACTCCCAGCGGGCAGTTTTTTGTTACAAGACTTGATAATGGATATATTAAGAGCGACTCACAATGTTATCATATCAAAAACTCAACCAACATCAAAAAATCTGCGTTCATCAGCGCTCATCTGCCTCCATCAGCGGTTACAATAAAAAAATAAATCCCAACAAAAATGCAAATTACCCAATCCCTCCACAGCGCCCTACTCATCTCCAACCTCGAACAATCCCAACACTTTTACAGCACTGTACTAAAACTGCAAAAAATCGATCGAGACTTAAAATTTCCCGGAATCTGGTATCAAATCGGCGAGTTCCAACTCCACCTAATTTTAGGTGCAACAATTATCCCAGATGCCGTAGACCATGCCAAATGGGGACGCAACCGACACTTAGCATTTTCTGTGGCTAACTTAGAGGCAGCCAAACAGCAGTTAATCGCTCACAATTGCCCGTTCCAAATGAGCGCGTCAGGTCGATCGGCATTATTTACCCAAGATCCCGATGGCAACATCATCGAACTCAGCGAGTAAAAGATGAAAATCATCGCCTATTCTTACACCGAACCGCTACTCGAAGCAGCACCCGCACCGGAAATTTGGGGTCAAGAAGTCGATCGCACCTATCAAGACTTAGGAGGGCGACAACAACTGCAACAACTCCTCAAAGACTGCGAAACAGAACCAGTCAAATACCTGTTAATTCAGCGTTTTGAAGAACTCGGCGACACCGTACAGCAAGTGTGTTCGCACCTCGCCCAACTCGAAAACCTCGGCGTCGAAATCATCGTACAAGCAGAAACAGAACCGCGAAACCGCCAAAACTTGCTGCAAATCCTCGCAGAAATCCAGCGCAGCCAACACAGCCGGAGTATTCGCAAAGGACACGCCCGCAACCGCATCAAATCCCGGATTCCACCGGGTAAGGCTCCCTACGGCTACCGGCGCAGCAAAGATTGTTATACGATCGATAAAACCACCGCCCCCACCGTCAAAGACTTTTTTGAACACTTTTTAATTTACGGTTCCTTGCGAGGTTCCGTGCGGTATTTAGCCAAGAAATACAACAAGAAAATCTCTGTAAGCACCGGTCGCCGCTGGCTGACAAATCCCGCCTACCGAGGCGATTTGGAATATCAAAACGGCCAAGTAATTTCTAACACCCACGTCCCGATTATTTCCAGAGAAGAAGCCGCCCAAATAGACAGGTTACTGCGCCGCAACCGCTGCCTTTCTCCTCGCAGCGCTAGCGCCCCACGTTCCCTCGCAGGTTTAGCAATTTGTGGAGAATGCAAATCGCCCATGACAGTTGCCAAAGTCACCTCCTACCGCAAACAAAAAGAATACCTTTATTTGCGACCGATTAACTGTCCAAAACAGCCTAAATGTAGCGGCCTTTCCTACGATGAAGTATTGCAATTAACCATCGCCGGTATTTGTCGGGATTTACCCGATGCTGTTGCTGGGTTGCAAATGCCGAATATGAATGGAATTAAAGCAGGAATTGTCAGGGCGATCGCCTCGAAACAAGAAATCATAGATCAACTTCCCGCCCTGATTGACAGCGGCATATTAGACACCGAAACGGCAGAGTTTAGAGCCTACAAAATCCGCACCGAAATTGCCGAACTGCAAAGCAAATTAGCGCAACTACCCCCAGTAAATTTGCGAGAAACTGCCCAAACAGTTTCCCTGCCGCAATTTTGGCTCGATTTATCAGAATCAGAACGCAGGTTTTACTTTCGAGAATTTATCGATCGCATTGAAATCCTCCGGGAAAATACAAATTGGAATCTGCAAATTATTTTCATTTTTTAATAATTAGCTCGACGTTCATCCAGAGTTCCTACGTTAGATGCCCGACTTCTTAAATAATTCGGGTATTTGGGTACTCTATTAGTTCGGTAGGAGTGGACTGCGTTTGACAATAATCAGTTTCACCCGCTGAATTATCTTTTGTAGCCTTTAGCCAATAGGCGATCATCTCTCCTTTACCTTTAACCGTGATCGCACCTCTTTCCTCAAATAAATACCGATCTTTTAACAATTCGTAAATAGCCGTAGTAACTTGAATATATCCCGGTAATCCTTGACATTCCATCCGAGAAGCAACATTAACAGTATCTCCCCACAAGTCATATATAAATTTTTTAGTGCCAATTACGCCAGCAACTACCGGCCCTGTATGAATGCCAATCCGAATTTGAAATGGTTCGCCTCTGTCAGTTTGAAAATCCGCGATCGCTTCCTGCATATCCAAGGCCATATTCGCGATCGCTTCTACATGATCTGCCCTCGGCACAGGCAACCCCCCGGCCACCATATAAGCATCTCCAATGGTTTTAATTTTTTCCAAACCGTGTTTTTCAGTTAGTTGGTCAAATCTTGAAAAAATCTGGTTCAGTACATTTACCAATTCTAGAGGTAACATTCTAGCAGCAATAGACGTAAAATCGACAATATCGGCAAAAAGAACTGTTGCTGAATCAAACCTCTGGGCAGGATAACCCTCGCCCTTTTTCAAATTTTCAACAATCGCTGCTGGTAAAATATTCAGCAATAAATGATCCGACTTTGTTTGAGCAAGCCGTAAAGCTACCTCCACCCCCTGCCGCTCTTTAATTTCGTTTTGCAAACGTTCCACAAGTTCTTGGAATTGCTTCGTTTGCTGTTGAAGTAACTGTTGTTGACTTTGAATAGTTAACTGATTTGCCACTCGTGCCAATACTTCTTTACCATGAAAAGGTTTAGTAATATAGTCAACTGCTCCCACATCAAAAGCTTTCACTTTATCTAAAACGTCATCTAAGGCGCTTAAGAAAATCACGGGAATGGAACTGGTTTTTGGTGAAGCTTTCAACTTTGCACATACCTCATACCCATTCATCTCTGGCATCATCACGTCCAGCAAAATTAGAGTCGGCGGAAACTCTTGCACTGTAGCGATCGCCCTTTGCCCGTTCAGCGCTTTACGAACCTGATACCCTTGTTCGGTCAAGATTGTAGATAAAAGCCGCACATTATCGGGTTTATCATCAACTACTAAAATGTTGGCTTGAATTGTAGGATATTGATGGCTGTCCATGCGATCGCTCACGGTAGTTTGTCAAGATATAATATATTAACACTTAAGAAGTTTACCTCAAAAAAAAGCAACGGTAGAAATTCCGATTTACCTTGCTAAAAATAGATGGGAAGGAGACGGTATTGGGGCGTAAAGTTAGGTTTTTTTTAAATAAAATAGCCTCCCAAGTTAAGATTAGTTGAAAACTGGTATTTTTACCTCGTCGCAACTGCTGACTGCGCTATATCTATAATATCGTCAAATAGGAAATCCTGCACCAAAGTAGTTAAGTATTCTGCGGCAAAAGCAAACTCGCTCGGCATTTCCCCAATCAACTTGACAATTTTATCGTCGCAACATTCATGAGCAGCATGAGATAGCTTTTCTACCCACTCAAGAGGCATTTGACCGAGTTGTGACTCGACAGATTGATTCCTATCCACTCCGCTAATTTCGTTTTCATTTTCTCGTGGTGCATCAACAGATTCCTCGTAAATGTAACGTACTCCTAAAAGTTCTTCCATTTTCGCAAATAGTATCTTTGCCTCGAAGGGTTTACGCATGAAATCATCGCATCCTGCTCCTAAAATAGTTTGTCGTTCCTCTTCAAAAGCGCTCGCAGTAAGAGCAACTATTACAGTTTGTTTTCCGAGAGGATGAGCTTTAATTTTTTTGGTGGCTTCATAGCCATCCATGACAGGCATCTGCATATCCATCCAGATTAGGTGCGGTTGCCAATCCTCCCATACCGCAATAGCTTCTTGACCATCTCTAGCTTCTCGCACGAGGATGCCTAGTGGTGACAATAATCTCTCTATTACTAGGCAGTTATCGGCGCGATCGTCAACAACCAAAATCCGGTATTCTGGTTGATTCGGTGCTAAACCAATTACTTTTTTCTGCGGTTTAAGAATTTTAATCTCCGTGGGAGTGGCATGGTTGATTTGAATATCAAATGCAAACTTACTTCCCAACTGAGGTGTACTGCTGACAGTAATATCTCCTCCCATCATTTGTACAAATTTGCGGCTAATTGGTAAACCTAATCCAGTCCCCTGTTGAGATTTTTGACCTGTTTTTGTTTGCTCAAATGGTTCAAATAACTTATTCATTTCTTCTGTGGCAATGCCAAGGCCAGTATCTTCAATTTCAAACTCAAGGCGTAACAATTCCGGGTGAAGGTGATTCGCCTCTACACAATCACAGTCGGCCAAGCTTTCGGAGTGATTAAAACCAGTGCACCATCCGGGTTTTCTTTGTATAGCTGCGGTTTCAACCGCTAAGCTTTCGGAATGTTCACAACCCGCCCCGATAAGTTTTGTTTGTGTGCCCGAAAACTCTGCGGTTTCAGCCCCCAAACTTTTTTCTACCTTCTTTTTCACTCGCAAAGTAACGCTACCCATCTCTGTAAACTTGATCGCATTTCCTACAAGATTAATCAAAATTTGGCGCAATTTACCTTCATCTCCACTAACAAAGTCCGGTACACCGTCACCCACTTCAAGATTTAGCTGCAATTTCTTAGATTTAGCTTTTAATCGAAACATTTCTTCTAAGGTTTTTAGCAAGCGCATTAAATTAAAACTGCTTTCATTAAGCTGACTTCGGCCGGCTTCAATTTTGGACATTTCCAAAATGTCATTAATTAGCGAAAGCAAGTGTTCACCGGCGCGATTAATAATTTCTAGGTGCTGTTGGTGTTGATTGTTGAGAGATGAATCGCGCACCATCACCTGACTAAATCCGAGAATGGCATTCAGGGGAGTTCGCAGTTCGTGGCTCATAGAAGAAAGGAATTCGCTCTTGGCGCGGTTAGCTGTATCAGCAGCTACGACAGCTTTTTGTAATGCTGTTTCTGCTAATTTGCGTTCGGCAATTTCTGTTTTGGCTTGTTCAAAAAGGGTGGATTGCTGGATGGCAATTGCTAGCTGCACGGAAATTTGCTGGAGAGATTCTATCTCAGAAGAGTTCCAATGCCTTTGACTGCGGCAGTGATGAGCAATGAGTAGACCCCATAGTTTTTCCCCTTGCAAAATGGGAACCACGAGGTTAGCTTTAATTTCCAACTCACTCAGTAAATTAACGTGGCACTCTGAAAGGCCTGCCGCATAAATATTGTCGATCGCACGCAGATGTCCCTGCTCGTAAACAGAGACGTAGCGTTCTCGAAAACAAGGGTCATTAATGTCAATTCCCAAAATCGGCATCGTACCGACGGATACCGACTCGACGGCTATAAATCCACTCCAATCTGGATTAAAGCGGTAAATAACTGTTCTATCAGTTGACAAAAACTGGCGCACTTCTTCCACAGCCATTGTCATTACTTCTTCTAGGTTAAGAGAGGAGCGAATCCGCTCTTGGATAGAATTCACGAGCCGCTCCCTTTTTACTTGTTGCTGCAAAGCTGCTTCCGCCTGTTTGCGAGCAGTAATATCTACTCCATAACCCACGCACTCCACAGGTATGCCAGCAGAATTTTTAACTAACTTGATCTCATCATATATCCAGCGATAAGTACCGTCTTTGTGCCGTTCGCGGTATTCGTAGGAAATCGATTCTTTTTCCAATATTTGAGCGAATGTAGTTGCAACATTTTCTCGATCGTCTGGGTGAATGAGGCTATGCCAATCAAGGGAACCATCAAGAAATTCTCTCGCTTCATAACCCATCATTGAAACAATATTATCGCTGACAAATGTTACGTCATAATTTCCCCCTAATTTGCAGCTAAAAATCACCGCCGGGGTAGTCGCCAGCAAATATTGCAAGCGTTCGGTGACAGAACGCAAGTTTAACTCGGCTTGCTTGCGATCGCGAGCTTCCATTGCTAAAGCTGCGATCTGCGCCACATAGCTAGCAAAGCTTTGTTCGTCGAGCGTCCAATTCCTGGTCGTTCCCTGATGTTCTAAACAAATTACACCCGCAATTTGCCCTTTATGGGTAATAGGAACATCTAGCATCGACGAGATGTTTAAAGGCCTCAAATAAGATTCGCTAAATTCTAGGGTGCGCGGATCGGTTGTGGCATCAACCGCTGCGAGCGCCTGTTCTGTATTTAAAGCTTGGAAATAGCTAGGATAGTCAGCAACTTTCAGTTCTGCACCCCCGCTGTGTTGATTGGGTGTCAGTTCGTAAAGATCGGCACAGCACATCGCGGATTTATCTTCCTGATAAAACCAAATACTTGCCCGCTCAACATTCAGGGTACGAGTTGCCATTTGCGTAATCTCTCTCAACGCCTCGCCGATATTTCCCTCGTAGATACTAGAATTTTTGGCTAATTCTAGCAAACCATTTTGTTGTTCTGTTAACCTAGTTTCTCGTTCCCGCAAAGCGGATTCAGCAGCTATTCTTTCTCTTATTTCAGCTTCTAAATAACCATTAATTTCTGTCAACTCTGCGGTGCGTTCTTGAACTTTAATTTCTAAATCATCATAAGCGTGGCGCAACGCTAATTCTGCATCTTCACGCACCGCAATCTCACTCTGCAACTTGCGATTTATGGCTTCTAATTCTTGGGGGGTTTTTAAAGACAAAAACTGGGGCAATAGTGTTACCATCGAAGCAGCGGTGTAGCAGGAAACCAGTGCAGTAACTCCTTTCTCAATCCCCGACAGCCAATAAGCAGAATGCCACAACGTCCAAATGTCTAGCAAGTGTCCCGTGCCGCAGAGAATAATAAATGCACCAAATAAAGCAAATATTCCTAAAAAAGGAACATCGCGCCGCTTGAAGATAAAATAAATCAGCATCGCCGGAATTGAATAGTAGGCGATCGCGATTAAAAAGTCCCCAGTTACGTGCAGCCACACTAAAGGCGTTTGCCAAAGATAGCAATGACCGTGAGGCATATACTGAGTTGGGGAAAAGATATTTTTGAGTGCTTCCCACATAATACTTGTTATTGGCAGATAATATGGATTTGATGATGCCTAAGTTAGGCAAAAAATAAAAAAAACCGAAAATTGTAGCTGGGGATTAAGGATTATTTATTAACGCCTAAACCCAGCTTGTTCATAACAGCTTGCTTCTGCACTAGGTGGCGATCGCCCAATTGCGATCGCAAAGGAATTTCAATGATAAACTCAGTACCTCTCCCAACCTCGGAAGTGCAGCGCAAATAACCTTCATGGGCTTTAATAATCTGATAAGAAATTGCCAAACCCAGCCCGGTACCAGCACCGATAGGTTTCGTTGTATAAAATGGATCGTAAATTTTAGCGATCGCATCATAATCTATGCCAGTGCCATTATCAGCAATGTGAATCTGCACCCACTTGCCCTCAACTAAAAGCGTGCGGATGCGAATTTTTAGCAGTGGGCAATAGGTATTTTGTAAGTTGTCAGAGAAATTATTTTCCCAATAGCCGTTGGGGAAATCCCCCTGCGCTACACTCTGTTCTAAAGCATCAATAGCATTAGAAACAATGTTCATAAAAACTTGGTTAAGCTGCCCCGCGTAGCATTCTAATAGTGGCAAATCTCCATACTCTTTAATCACTTGAATTGGCGGACGGTTTGGTTGTTCTTTCAAGCGGTGCTGCAAAATCATTAAAGTGCTGTCGAGCCCTTCATGGATATTTACTTTTTTCATATCAGCTTCGTCTAAACGGGAGAAAGTGCGTAAAGATTTAACAATCTCCTTAATCCGCTCTGCTCCTATTTTGATTGAACCAAAAAGTTTTTGCAAGTCTTTTAAAATAAAATCGAGTTCGATAGTGTGAATCTTGTCTGCTATTTCCGGCACCGGGGTGGGGTAATAAACTTGATAAGCCTTAATCAATGCCAAAATATCTTTAATGTATTCCTCCGCGGGAATCAGATTGCCATAAATGAAGTTAACAGGGTTATTGATTTCGTGAGCAACCCCAGCTACCATTTGCCCCAAAGAAGACATTTTTTCAGTTTGCACGAGTTGAGTTTGAGCGCCTTTAAGTTGTTGCAGAGTTTCCTCTAGCTGCTGAGTTCGTTCAAGTAGTTTCGCTTCCGAGTGTCGCAATGAATTTTCAGCCAAAGAGCGATCGCGATTTTCCTGTAGCAAAAGTTCATTAGTGGATTCTAAAGCGATCGTCCTCTCCATCACCCGTTTTTCCAATTCTAGCATTAATTCCGAGAGTGCTTCTTGAGCTTGTTTGCGCTCGCCAATCTCATTTTGTAAAGCTACATTTGCCACCGCCAATTGATCGGGACTGGGAATAGCCAAGATTTTTGGGATTAGTTCCACCAGCACTGCTGCTGTACTTAGCGAAATCAGCGCCGTAATCGCTTTAAGAAAACCAGAGAACCAATAATTAGGATGCCACAGCGTCCATATTTCCATAATATGGGTAATCCCGCAGCAGATAATAAAAGAGCCAAACAGCATGAAAACCCAGTCAAAAGGCAAGTCTTTCCGCTTATTAACAATATAAATCAGCGTGATCGGTATCAAAAAATAAGCGACGGCTATCAAACCATCGGACAAAATGTGCAGCCCCACTAATCCAGGCTTCCACAAGTAGCAATGACCGTGAGGAATAAAATAATTAGGAAAAATTTTATGAACCATTTGCATTAAATCAAGTAGGTTATTTGCTAAATTTTTTAAGACAGGATTACAGGGAAATCCAAAAACCTGCTAGCACAAAAAGAAGAATTATGCTTTTGGACTTAACGCTTGTGATGAGTAAATGCAGCGATCTGAAACTACTGTTAATTAAATTAACATCAATCGACTCAGCTTTCGCAAAGTCAACTGTCACATTTTTAATTCGGCCTTCACTACCAACTGTGACACCGGCATGACATTTTGGCCAACGATCAAGAAAAACTAAGCGCAGATTCGTTTCCAGTAGGAGCGCCAGCGCCCATTGAAATTAGGTTATAGCACTCAGCGATCCGTCAGACAACCGGGAAATTACCAGATTTAAAGGGTGTCACGGATTTCACTTAACGAAGAGAACCATTCTCCAAAGCCTGTAGAGGTGGGTTCACTCTTGTACTCTTGAAGAGTGCAGACAGGTTAAATACACCCACCCCCACCCCGCGAGGGAATTCTTTATTGATAGTGATACTCTTTGGGGGAGAATTAACCGATGTGACCAATTACCCCCTGAAAAATG
The DNA here is from genome assembly GCF_036705485.1 of Microcoleus sp. AT9b-C3. Classification (NCBI taxonomy): domain Bacteria; kingdom Bacillati; phylum Cyanobacteriota; class Cyanophyceae; order Oscillatoriales; family Microcoleaceae; genus Microcoleus; species Microcoleus sp. AT9b-C3. The sequence goes on from NZ_JAUBUR010000038.1 coordinate 40,404, forward strand.
TCGCGACAGCATCGTGTCGCAATCCAATCGGCGATCGCTCTGAGCTTTACACTCAATCATAAGTGATAATATCAACGATACACTTATATGGTTATTGCCAGTTATGACGATAGATGAGGTACTACAGCTAACTCGTGTCCGATTACAAAAAGATTTATATCCCGTACAAGAAATCATACTCCGCCAAGTTTGGGAAGGAAAGACTTATACAAGTATCGCATCTGGCTCTCATTACGGAGAGCATTACCTGAGAAACATCGCCTCGTCTTTGTGGCAATCTCTCTCTCAAATCTTGCAGACATCTATTAGCAAATCAAATTTTCGCTCTTGTGTAGAATCACGTTCCCTGACCGCAGAGGAACGAGAATTAATTGAAGCATTCACCCGCAGCAAATGCCTAGCAACACCTTTAGAATTTCCCGGCTCTCCCGTGCCCCTGGATTCGCCCTTTTATATCCCTCACCCGCTAATTGAAGAACTGGCCTATCGAGAGATTACTAAACCCGGAAGTGTGCTGCGGATTAAAGCTCCCAGGAAGATGGGAAAAAGTTCCCTTCTGCTACGGATTTTAGAGCGCGCGACTTCTCTTGACTATCGAACTGTAAGTTTAGATTTTCAGCAAGCCGAGGAAGCTGTTTTAGCCAATTTCGATAAATTTTTACGCTGGTTTTGTGCCAACATCAGCCGTAACCTAGAATTACCACCTCTATTAGATGATTATTGGGATGAAGACATGGGTAGCAAAGTAAGCTGTACCATCTATTTGCAACAATATGTATTAGCAGAAATAAGTACCCCTCTTGTGTTAGCTTTAAATGAAGTAAATATAATTTTTGAATATCCAAAAATTGCCCGAGAATTTTTGCCGCTCCTGCGAAGCTGGCATGAAGAAGCAAAGCGGATTGAAAGTTTGGGAAAACTGAGGTTAATCGTTCTTCACTCCACAGAAATTTATATTCCTTTAAAACTCAGTGAATCGCCTTTTAATGTCGGTTTACCGCTGCAATTGCCCTATTTTACAGAAGAGCAGATACTTGCTTTAGCGCAGCGTCACGGACTGGATTGGACAGATAGCCCCGATGCCGATCGACTCATGGCAATGGTGGGGGGACATCCTTATCTGGTGCGGCTAGCTCTTTACCACCTCTGTCAAAACAGTGTAACCCTAGATCAGCTACTACAAGAAGCTCCCACAATAGCGGGAATTTATAAAGGTTACTTGCGGAGTTTTTGGGCAACATTGCAAGAGTACCCTGAACTTGGGGTTGCACTTAAACAAGTGGTAAAATCGGAACACGGAGTGGAATTAGATCCGATAGTGGCTTCTAAATTATTTAGTATGGGGCTGATTCATATCGATAACAACCGCTGTACGCTAAGCTGCGAGTTGTACCGCATCTATTTTGGTTCGCACAACTTTATTTAGATACGATTTACGCAGTCGATCCCCCAAACCCCCTTAAAAAGCACGGCTGTAACATGGCTCTCAAAACTACAATCCGTCAGGGGTTGAAACCCCTGCCTCATGGCGAAAGTCGTCTGAAGACGACTCACATAGTCAGGACTTACGCATTGTAACGGCAGTATAAGGTTTGAGATTGCTTCGCTTCGCTCACAATGACAGAATTCCATTAGATGTGCGTAAGTCCTGATAGTAATATATAGTCGTCTAAAGACGACTTTCGCTATTAGCCCCGAACTTAAGTTCCGGGCGGGTTTCGGGAGAATGAAACAGCTAAAGAGATTCTCTACATACTCAGCTTTAAACCCACCCATAAACCGCATGACCCAGGTAACATACCAAATTGGTGGCAGTCTTGCCAGTGATGCGCCTACATACGTCGAACGACAAGCAGATATCGAACTTTATGATGCCTTAAAACGAGGCGAGTTTTGCTACGTCCTCAACTCCCGACAAATGGGCAAATCTTCCCTTCTTGTTCGCACCTTCCATCGATTGCAAGCAGAAGGATTTCAATGCAGCACGATCGACATGACTCGCATCGGTAGCGAAAACATTACTCCCTTACAGTGGTACAAAGGAATCGTTGGCGATTTATGGCGTGGCTTCCATCTTTTAGGGCAATTTAACTTAAAAACCTGGTGGAAAGAACAAGAAGAAGTTTCTCTATTGCAAAGATTGAGTCAATTTATTGAAGAGATATTATTAGCTAGATTTCCAGAGGAGCGAATTATTATATTTGTCGATGAGATTGATAGTATTTTAAGTTTAGATTTTCCCGTCGATGATTTTTTTGCCTTGATTCGTTATTGTTACAACCAACGAGCCCTTAATCCAGAATACAACCGAATTACCTTCGCGATTTTCGGAGTAGCTACACCCAGCGATTTAATCGCCGATAAAAATCGGACACCTTTTAATATCGGCCAATCAGTAGATTTGCACGGGTTTTCCTGGGAAGAAGCCTCTCCTTTAAGTCAAGGGTTAAAGAGTGTATTTAGTAATGCCGAGGCAATTATCAAAGCAATATTAGCTTGGACTTATGGGCAACCATTTTTGAGCCAAAAGCTGTGTCAATTGATAGTAATAGCGGCGCGAGAATCTCACAGTGACGTGCTGACAATTCCACCGGGCACAGAGGGATTTTTTGTGGAATCAGTCGTGCGATCGCACATCATCCAGAATTGGGAATCTCAAGACGAACCAGAGCATTTAAAGACGATCCGCGATCGCATCCTGAGAAATGAGCAACGTGCTGGAAGACTACTAGGCATCTATCAAAAAATCTTACAAGGAGTAGAAGTCCCCACCGATGACTCGCGAGAACAGGTAGAACTATTGCTGTGTGGTTTGGTAGTAAAATACCAGGGGTTTTTACAGGTAAGAAACCCCATTTATCAAGAAGTATTTAACACAAAATGGGTAGAAAAAAATCTCGCTTCCTTGCGTCCCTACTCTCAAGCCTTTGATGCTTGGATAACTTCCAAGCAGACAGATAAATCCCGACTTTTGCGCGGACAAGCCTTGAAAAATGCTCAAGCTTGGGCTCAGGGTAAAAGTTTGAGTGACTTAGATTATCAGTTTTTAGGCGCTTCTGAAGAATTAGACCGAAGACAAATGCAGATAGGATTGGAAGCCGAACGGGCTAAAGAAATTCAAGCCCGACTAACAGAAGAACAAAAAAGGTTAGCGGTAGAGAAAAAAAGTTCAAGGCTGCAAAGATTTTTGCTTTTTGTAGTAACAATAGCATTAATTATCGCCTGTGCATTGGGGCTAGCGGTGTATTTTCAGTATCGGCAAACTGCTGTCAGCGAAATCAAAGCGATCGCCAAATCTTCCGAAGCACTATTCGCCTCAAATCAAAAATTAGACGCATTCATAGAGGCAATCAGAGGAAAGCGACAACTGCAAAAGTTAGGTGCTGTAGACCCAGAACTCGAACGCTCAGTTAAAGAAGCTCTCCATCAAGCTGTTTATGGAGCAGTAGACTATAACCACTTATCGGGGCATAACAATGTGGTTAATGATGTAACTTTCAGCCCTGATGGGCAACTCATTGCCTCAGCTTCTGCCGATAAAACCATCGATCTTTGGGAAAAAGACGGTACAAAACTAGGAAGGCTTCAAGGGCACAACAATGCAGTTTGGGGAGTCGTATTTAACCCCACAGGGGATCTGATTGCTTCTGGTTCTGGGGATAACACTGTTAAACTTTGGCGCAAAAATACTACAAATTCACCAAAGGTCAAGCCGAGTTATAGCTTGTGGCAGACTTTAAAAGGACATACCAATAATATTTCACAAGTCGCGATCGCTCCTAACAACCAGATTATTGCTTCCGCTTCTAAAGATAAAACAATTAAACTCTGGAGTACAGACGGCAAACTGCTGAGAACTCTCACCGGACATACAGATGAAGTTAACAGCGTCGCCTTTAGCCCGGACAGTCAAACTATTGCATCTGCTTCTAAAGATCAAACCATCAAACTCTGGAATGCAGACGGTAAACTGATCCGAACCCTCACCGGACATACGGATAGAGTTATGAATGTTGCCTATGCGCCAAGCGCAGGCTACGCCAACAGCCCTTCAGAATATCTCATTGCCTCGGCGAGTGCCGATAAAACGGTCAAACTTTGGCATGTTGATGGAACTTTAATTCAAACCCTAACTGGACACAGCGATGCCGTGACCAAAATCGCTTTTAACCCTCAAGGTGGTTTGCTTGCCTCGGCAAGTCTAGACAGAACAGTCAAACTGTGGCAGATTGACGGGACTCTGCTAAAAACCCTGCTAGTCGCCAAGGATGTCGTCTCTGGATTGGCTTGGAGTCCTGACGGGCAAATCTTTGCCTCATCGAGTTGGGATGGCCCGATCGCACTTTGGAAGCTTGATGATAGTTTGCTTAAGACTCTTAACGGACATCAAGCATCAATTTACACCATAAAATTTAGTCCTGATGGTAAGACAATTGCCAGCGCCAGTCGTGACAATACCGTTAAACTTTGGCGGCTTGATGGTAGCTTAGTTCGCACTTTTCCCAAACAAGCTGATAAAGTTTTCGGAGTAGATTTCAGCCCAAAAGGAGACACGATTGCTACAGGCGGTTATGACAGCACTGTTCGATTGTGGCGACTAGATGGAACCTTAATCAAGACTTTTACTGGACATCAAGGTAGAGTCTTCGCCGTTGATTTCCATCCAGATGGACAGTCACTCGCCTCGGCGGGTGAGGATAAAACGGTCAAAGTCTGGAGGATTGACGGCACCCAATTGGCAACTCTCACAGGGCATACCGATCACATTAATGGAGTTGCCTTTAGTCCAGATGGAAAGCTCATTGCCTCTGGTAGTGTGGACGGCACTGTCAAACTTTGGCAGTGGGATAATGCGATCGCATTTGGAAAGCCCAGCTACAAGCTTCTACACACTTTAACAAGCCATCGCCGTCAGGTGGCGGGAGTGGCATTTAGCCCTGATGGCAAGACTCTCGCTTCAGCAGGTATGGATAGCATGGTGAGACTTTGGCGGTTGGATGGTACAGAAATTAGAGCTTTAAAGGGACACAAAAATGGGGTATTCGGAGTGGCATTTAGCCCCGATGGCAAGACTCTCGCTTCAGCAAGTTTTGACGGTACTGTCAAACTTTGGAGGTACGATGGTCAAGAGCTTGAAACCTTAAAAGGACATAGCGATGGGGTATTCGGAGTGACATTTAGCCCTGATGGGAAGTTAGTCGCTTCAGCCAGTCAGGATACCACAGCAATTGTGTGGAATCTAGAGCGAATTTTCCAGCTCGATTTCCTCCAGTATGGATGCGATTGGGTCGGAAATTATTTGCGAACAAATGCTGATGTGAAGGAGGAAGATAGACATTTGTGCGAGGCCGTGGGCGATCGCTAAATTATCCAAAACAATTAAATATCAATTATGAAAGATTACTCTTACCAAATTGGTGGCAGTCTCACAACTGATGCGCCTACCTATGTCCAACGACAAGCAGATATCGAACTTTATCAAGCCTTAAAAGCTGGCGAGTTTTGCTACGTTCTCAATTCCCGGCAAATGGGCAAATCTTCCCTTCTCGTTCGCACCCTGCACCGACTGCAAGCCGAAGGGTTTCAGTGCAGTACGATCGACATGACCCGCATCGGCAGCGAAAACATTACTCCTTTACAGTGGTATAAAGGAATCGTTGGGGATTTGTGGCGCAGCTTTAAGTTATTAGGACAAGTTAATTTAAAAACTTGGTGGAAAGAACAAGAAGAAGTTTCTCTCTTGCAAAGATTGAGTCTGTTTATTGAAGAGATTTTATTGACCAGATTTGCGGAGGATCAAATTTTTATATTTGTCGATGAGATTGATAGTATTTTAAGTTTAGATTTTGCCGTAGATGATTTTTTCGCCTTGATTCGTTTCTGCTACAATCAACGAGCTATCAATCCCGAATACAACCGCATTACCTTCGCGATTTTCGGAGTAGCTACACCCAGCGATTTAATCGCCGATAAAAATCGCACACCTTTTAATATCGGAGTGGCGATTGATTTGTCAGGATTTAGCTTAGAAGAAGCGCAACCATTAGCGACAGGGCTAGAAAATGTCATAGTCAATCCGCAAGCAGTTCTCAAAGAAATCTTAGTTTGGACTGGAGGACAGCCATTTTTAACGCAAAAAATATGTGAATTAGTAGTAAAAATGGCGGGGTCAGCCCACAGCGGTGATTTAAAAATTCCACCGGGAACAGAGGGATTTTTTGTCGAATCGCTGGTGCGATCGCAAATCCTAAATAAATGGGAATCGCAGGACGAACCGGAGCATCTGAAAACGATACGCGATCGCCTCCTCCGTGACGAACAACGTGCCGGAAGATTGCTCAGCATTTACCAGCAAATATTACAAAATGTCGAAATACCAACCGATGACAGCCGAGAACAAATCGAACTATTGCTATCGGGTTTAGTGATAAAAAAGCAAGGGTATTTGCAGGTAAAAAACAAAATTTATCAAGAAGTATTTAATAGAGAATGGGTAGAGAAACAATTAGGGCAACTGCGTCCTTACTCCCAATCTTTCGATGCTTGGATCGCTGCCAAACAAACAGATGATTCGCGCCTTTTGAGGGGACAAGCCTTAAAAGATGCTCAAATCTGGATGCAGGGAAAAAGTTTGAGCGATTTAGACTATCAGTTTTTAGCAGCTAGCGCCGAACTCGACAAGCACGAAATGCAACTGACTTTAGAAGCAGAAAGGTTAAAAGAAGTAGAAAAAAATGCCAGACGGCAAAAGTGGTTTATTGCTGGACTTAGCACGGCATTAGCGCTCGCTCTCGGTTTAGGAACAGCAGCTTATTGGCAATATCGTCGAGCTACATTGAGTGAGGTAGAAGCGATCGCTACCTCCTCTGAAGCCTTATTTGTCTCGGGCCAAAGACTGGAGGCACTCATCCAAGCCATCAAAGCAAAACAAAAACTGCGGCAACTCGGTACTGCCGATACCGAAGTGAACAACTTAGTCGATCTCGCTCTGCAAAAAGCCGTGTACGGTGCGATCGAGTTCAACCGCCTATCCAACTTCAGCAAAGGGGTTCATGGCGTCGCCTTTAGCCCAGACGGTCAACTAATTGCAACAGCCAGCCTAGATGGTGCAGTCAAACTCTGGAAACCAGACGGGACTGAACTACAAACACTTTTAGGACACACCGATAGAGTTTGGGGAGTAGCCTTCAGCCCTGACAATTCCCTCCTCGCTTCCGCCAGTGCAGATGGTACAGTCAAACTTTGGCAATTGGATCGCAAGGCACGCACAAAGGCACTACTCCTACGAACCCTCAAGAATCATCAATGGGGGGCGATTGGCGTTGTATTTAGCCCGGATGGACAACTGATTGCCTCAGCGGGCCTCGATCGCAAAATTAACCTTTGGAAACGAGATGGGACACTACTAAAAACCTTCAAAGAGTCTCACGCCATCTATGCAATTGCCTTCAGTCCCGATGGTAAAGTCCTTGCTTCAGGAGGAAACGATAAAATTGTCACACTTCGGAACTTGGATGGCACGGTATTAAAAACCTTAACTGGACATCTGGCTCATATTGTTAGCATTGCCTTCAGTCCCGACAGACAAATCTTTGGCTCTTTTGATGGAGACGGCACGATTAAGTTGTGGCGATCGAATGGTACGCTGTTAGCCACTTTGAATGCAGATCCAGGAATCGGCTTCGACATCGCCTTTAGTCCAGATAGTAAAACCTTTGTCTCAGTCGGTCAAAATGCCACCGTTAAACTCTGGCGCAAGGACGGTACGCTGTTTGCAACTTTGATGGGACATGACGGTGAAAGCCGGGGAGTGACCTATAGCCCGGATGGTAAAATCATTGCTTCTGCTAATACAGATGGTACTGTCAAGCTGTGGCGACCCGAGGGAATGCCATTTTTAACGATCCTGCGCCAAGGCCCACAGGTGACGGGTCTAGCAGTCAGTCCTGTTAATAAAACGATCGTCACAGGCAACCGAAATGGCAGTCTCAACCTCTGGGATAACCGAGGAAACTTACTGAAAATTCTCAAGGGACACAGGGCTGAGGTCAGAGGTCTGGCCTTTAGTCCTGATGGTAATACAATTGTCTCGGCGAGCCAAGACAACACCATCAAACTCTGGAGTATTGATGGAACTTTGGTAAACACGTTGACGGGACACACTGAAAAAATTGAAAGTGTCGCCTTTAGTCCCGACGGAAAAACTATTGCTTCTGCCAGTTGGGATGGAACGCTCAAACTCTGGAACCGACAGGGAAACCTACTCAAAACTATTGCTGGATGCGAGCTAACAAGGCGCTTCGCGTTCAGCCCAGACGGTCGGATGATGGCTTCAGGATGTATTGATGGCAATGCAGTGAAAGTTTGGAACTCCTCCGGGCAGTTGTTAACCACGCTGAAGGGACACACAGGAGCAGTTCTTGGTGTGGACTTTAGCCCGAATGACAAAACGATCGCTTCCGCTTCAACGGATAACACCGTCAAACTCTGGAAGAGTGATGGCACATTAATAAAAACCCTAACAGCGCATACTTCGACAGTTTGGGATGTGAAATTTAGCCCAAACGGTCAGATAATTGCCTCATCTTCTGGCGATCGCACTGTGAAACTCTGGAAACTCGACGGTACATTGCTAATCACCCTCAACGGGCATACTGCTACGGTCGAACACATCGCATTTAGCTCAGATGGTAACACCCTTGCCTCGGCTAGTAACGACGGAACTGTTATCCTGTGGAATTTAGATAAAGTTTTGCAGCCCAATAGCCTTCTTAAGTATGGATGCGATTGGGTCGGAAATTATTTGCGAACAAATGCCGATGTCAAGGAGGAAGATAGACATTTGTGCGATCGAGTGGGCGATCGCTAAATTATCCGAAACCATGAACTATCAATTATGAAAGATTACTCTTACCAAATTGGTGGCAGTCTCACAACTGATGCGCCTACCTATGTCGAACGGCAAGCAGATATCGAACTTTATGATGCCTTAAAACGAGGCGAGTTTTGCTACGTTCTCAACTCCCGGCAAATGGGCAAATCTTCCCTTCTCGTTCGCACCTTCCATCGATTGCAAGCCGAAGGGTTTCAGTGCAGTACCATTGACATGACCCGCATCGGTAGCGAAAACATTACTCCCTTACAGTGGTACAAAGGAATCGTTGGCGATTTGTGGCGCAGTTTCCATCTTGTAGGAAAAGTCAATTTAAAAACCTGGTGGCAAGAACAAGAAGAAGTTTCTCTCCTGCAAAGATTGAGTCAATTTATTGAAGAGATATTATTAGAGAAATTTGCGGAGGAGCGAATTATTATATTTGTCGATGAGATTGATAGCATTTTAAGTTTAGATTTTCCCGTCGATGATTTTTTTGCCTTGATTCGTTATTGTTACAACCAACGCGCCATTAATCCAGAATACAATCGAATTACCTTCGCCCTTTTCGGAGTAGCTACACCCAGCGATTTAATCGCAGATAAAAATCGGACACCTTTTAATATAGGACAAGCGATCGATTTGTCAGGATTTAGCTTAGAAGAAGCGCAACCATTAGCGAAAGGGTTAGAAAAGCTCATAGCCAATCCGCAGGCAGTTCTCAAAGAAATCTTATATTGGACGGGAGGACAGCCATTTTTAACGCAAAAAATATGTGAATTAGTGGTAAAAATGGCGCGGTCAGCCCACAGGGGTGATTTAAAAATACCACCGGGAACAGAAGGATTTTTTGTGGAAGCCTTGGTGAGAAAAAATATTATCAATAAATGGGAATCGCAAGATGAACCCGAGCATTTAAAGACCATCCGCGATCGCCTCGTTCGCAACGAGCAACGCACGGGACGTAGCTTAGGCATCTATCAGCAGCTCTTACAAGGGAGTGAAATTGGAGCGGATGATAGTCGAGAGCAGATCGAACTGCTGCTATCGGGTTTGGTAGTAAAACAACAAGGTTTGTTGAAGGTAAGAAACCCAATTTATCAAGAAGTCTTTAACCTGGAATGGGTAGAAAAACAGTTAGGGCAACTGCGCCCTTACTCCCAAGCTTTCAATGCTTGGATCGCTTCAAAACAACAGGATGAATCGCGACTGTTGCGCGGACAAGCGCTAAAAGACGCTTCCTACTGGGCGCAGGGAAAAAGTTTGAGCGATTTGGACTATCACTTTTTAGCCGCTTCTGGTGAATTAGACAGGCTGGAAGTTCAGCAAACGCTGGAAGCAGCGAGGGTCAGAGAAGTTGAAGCCCGACTGGCAGAAGAACGCAAGCGGTTAGTTTTAGAGCGAGAGACAGCGAAGCGACAGCGGAGGTTTATTGGAGCGCTGAGTGGAGCACTGATAATTGCGATCGCATCCGCCATACTCGCCCTCTGGCAATATCATCAGGCCGCCACCAGCGAAATTCAAGCCCTCACCTCCTCATCCTCCGGGCAATTCGCCTCCCAACAACGATTAGAAGCCCTACGGAGCGCCATCACAGCAAGGCGCAGACTCGACAATCTTGCTAATTCCAGCCCCCACTTGCAATCTCAAGTTCGGCAAGTGCTGCAACAAGCCATCTATGGAACGGCAGAATTCAATCGCCTGTCGGGGCATCTCAGCCCAGTTCTGGCAGTTGATGCTAGTCCAGACGGTCAACTCATCGCCACCGGCAGCAGCGACCGAACAGTCAAGCTTTGGCAGCCTGATGGCACCCTGCGCCAAACCCTCCAGCACAAGGGTACCGTGTTCGCTCTCCGTTTTAGTCCCGACAACCAGCGCCTAGTGACATCCAGCTTGGACGGCAACATTTATCTGTGGAGTCGGAAAGGTAAGCTTCTCAAAACCTTTCAGGGACACAGGGCAGTGATTTGGGCGATCGCCGTCAGTCCAGATGGCCAACGCATCGCCTCCGCCAGTGAAGACAGAACCATTCGCCTGTGGAGTGTTGATGGCAAACTGATTGAGACTCTGAGAGGACATCAAGATGGGGTTTGGGGTGTTGCCTTTAGTCCAGATGGAAATTTGCTCGCCTCTGGCAGCTTAGATGGTACGGTCAAGGTTTGGACTTTAGATGGCAGACTGGTGCGAACCCTGGAAGAGCAAAGTGCCGTCGTTGTGGATGTTGAGTTTGCCTTACTTGCCGACAAGAGCGGAACAAAACGTCCTATCATCGTCTCTACCAGCGCTGACACTGTTAAACTTTGGCAACCCGACGGAACGCTGCTCAGAACTCTCAGCGGCCATAGTGGGGATGTGTTTGAAGTCGCTGTCAGCAACGCAGGAGATATGATTGCTTCTGCTAGCGCCGACCAAACCGTTCGCCTTTGGAAGCCAGACGGGACGCTGTTGAAAGTCCTCAAAGGGCATCAATCTGGAATTCGCGGCGTGACCTTTATTCCCCACAGTCAACTCCTAGTTTCCGCCAGCGATGACAATACCGCTCGAGTCTGGAATCCGACAAATCCCTTCTCGAAAGTCCTGCACGGGCATCGCGGCACGATTTTGGATGTGGATTTCAACGCCGAAGGTCAGATGCTCGCTTCAGCTAGTGCAGATCGCAGCTTCAAAGTGTGGGCACAAGACGGTACGTTGCTAAAGTCGTTTGACGGATACAAAGCTGCCGTTTACTCCGTTGCTTTCCTCTCTCGTGCCAGCTTTGCCAAAGAAGCGATCGCGCCTATCCTTGCTGCCACCAGTACAGATAAAACTATTAAATTCTGGCAGTTCGATGGGACGTTACTGAAAACCATAACAGGGCATGGGGCGGGAGTTTGGGACATCTCCGCAAGTCCAGATGGTCAGCTACTGGCTTCTGGCAGCGACGATAAAACAGTAAAACTGTGGAACGAGGACGGTACTTTACTGAGAACGTTCCAAGGGCATCAAGCTAGGGTTTACGATGTGGACTTTACCCCCGACGGAAAGAGGCTCGTTTCCGTCAGTGCAGATGGTACAGTTCGGTTGTGGAATGTGGACGGTCGCTTTTCCAAGACTTTGAAAGGTCATGGCAGTGGGGTTTGGGAAGTGGCTATCAGTCCAGATGGTCGCACTTTGGCAACTGCCAGCATGGATGACACGATTAAACTCTGGACGATCGATGGCACGTTGCTCAAAACCATCAAGGGAAATACTAGAGGCATGATGGCTGTTGATTTCAGTCCTGACGGTCAAATACTGGTGGCGGGAGGCTCAACTGGCGCACTCAAACTCTGGAAAACCGACGGGACAGAAATAACGACGCTAACTGGACATGAAGGGAACGTTTGGGGAGTTGCGTTTAGTCCCGATGGCAAACAGATTGCTTCTGTTGGGGACGATCGCACAATCATTCTGTGGGATGTGGAGCGGATTCTCAAACTCGATGAACTGGCTTATGCTTGCGATCGCGTGCGAGATTATTTGCGAACAAATGCTGATGTGAAAGAGGAAGATAGACATTTGTGCGATGCCGTGGGCGATCGTTAAATTATCCGAAACCATGAACTATCAATTATGAAAAATTACTCTTACCAAATTGGTGGTAGTCTCACAAATGATGCGCCTACATACGTCCAACGACAAGCAGATATCGAACTTTATCAAGCCTTAAAAGCTGGCGAGTTTTGCTACGTTCTCAATTCCCGGCAAATGGGCAAATCTTCCCTTCTCGTTCGCACCCTGCACCGACTGCAAGCCGAAGGGTTTCAATGTAGCGCGATCGACATGACCCGCATCGGCAGCGAAAACATTACTCCTTTACAATGGTACAAAGGAATCGTTGGTGATTTGTGGCGCAGCTTTAATTTATTAGGAAAACTTAATTTTAAAACTTGGTGGAAAGAACAAGAAGAAGTTTCTCTCCTGCAAAGATTGAGTCTGTTTATTGAAGATATTTTATTAACCGGATTTGCGAAAAATCGAATTATTATATTTGTGGATGAGATTGATAGTATTTTAAGTTTAGATTTTCCGGTAGATGATTTTTTCGCCTTGATTCGTTTCTGCTACAATCAACGAGCTATCAATCCCGAATATAGCCGCATTACTTTCGCAATTTTCGGAGTAGCTACACCCAGCGATTTAATCGCCGATAAAAATCGGACACCTTTTAATATCGGAGTGGCGATCGATTTGTCAGGATTTAGTTTAGCAGAAGCACAGCCCCTAGCCCCAGGATTAGAAAATGTAGTCAATAATCCGCAAGCAATTCTCAAAGAAATCTTAACTCGGACAGAAGGGCAACCATTCTTAACTCAAAAAATCTGCGATTTGCTAGTAAAAACGGTAGGAGAATCTCGTAACGGCCATTTAAAAATACCACCTGGAACAGAGGAATTTTTTGTGGAATCGATAGTGCGATCGCACATCATCGACAACTGGGAATCCCAAGACGAACCGGAGCATTTGAAAACCATCCGCGATCGCATTCTTCGCAACGAACAACGCGCCGGAAGATTGCTCGGAATTTACCAGCAAATATTACAAGGTGTAGAAGTACCTACAGACGACTGTGGAGAGCAAATTGAACTATTGCTATCGGGATTAGTTATCAAACAGCAAGGTTGTTTACAGGTAAAAAACCGCATTTATCGAGAAGTATTTAATCTCGACTGGGTAGAAAAGCAATTAGGGAAACTGCGCCCCTACTCCCAAGTATTTGATGCTTGGTTGGCATCAAAACAAACAGATTATTCGCGACTGTTGCGAGGACAAGCTTTAAAAGATGCCCAAACTTGGGCGCAGGGAAAAAGCTTGAGTGACTTGGATTATCAGTATATCGCAGCCAGTCAAGAACTCGATAGCAAAGAATTCCAACTGATTCTAGAGGCAGAACGAACTAAAGAAGTAGAAGCGCGATTAAAAGAAGAACAAAGACGATTAATTCAAGAAAAAGAAGCTGCAAAACGCCAAAAAATATTGCTGTTTGCAGTCAGCGCAGCATTTATTCTTGCCTGCGGATTAGGAGTAATAACTTATTTTCAGTATCGGCGTGTAACAGAAAGCGAACGTCAAGCCAGAATTAGTGAAATTCGAGCGCTAGTATCCTCTTCTGAGGGATTGTTTGCCTCAAACCAAAGATTAGACGCCCTGATAGAAGCCATCAAAGCTAAACGAAAATTACAAAGATTAGGATTGGCAGATGCCAGCATCGATCGCACACTTGGAAATGCACTCAGGCAAGCTGTTTATCAAGCAGATGAATACAACCGTTTTTTCGGGCATCAAGCGGCTGTGATGACAGTCGATATCAGTCCTGACAGCAAGCTAATTGCCTCGGCAAGCGTAGATAAAACCGTTAAACTTTGGCGGCGAGATGGAACGGAAATTGCCACCCTCAAAGGTCATCAAGCACTCGTTCGCAGAGTCAAATTTAGCCCCAACGGTCAGCTAATTGCTTCTGGAGGTGACGATAATAGCGTAAAAATCTGGAAGTTAGACGGCACTTTGCTGAAAACTCTTCCGGGCCACAGTCTTGCCGTGTGGGGAGTTGCTTTTAGTCCTGACGGTCAAATAATTGCCTCTGCAAGTCAGGATAACACTGTGAAACTCTGGAAGTTAGACGGTACTTTATTAAAAACTTTCCCAGCTCGTACTGGTGGTACCCCAACTTCAGTGGCATTTAGTCCCGATGGCAAAATAATTGCATCAACAAGTGGAGACAAAACCATAAAACTTTGGAATCTTGACGGTACTTTGCTGAGGACGCTTGTAGGTCATACTGCTGTCGTATCTTCGGTGGCGTTTAGTCCCGATGGCAAAATAATTGCATCAACAAGTGGAGACAAAACCATAAAACTTTGGAAGCTTGATGGTACTTTGCTCAGGACGCTTGTAGGTCATACTGCTGTCGTATCTTCAGTGGCGTTTAGTCCCGACGGCCAAAAAATCGTCTCGGCTAGTCGGGATAAAACTATCAAAATTTGGCATATTGACGGCCCAGAACTGACTACCTTCAGCGGTCACAGCGCGTCGATTTGGGATGTAGCTTGGAGTCGCGACGGCAGCTATATTGCTTCGGCGGGTGCAGAAAACACCGTCAGATTGTGGGAAAGTCAAAATCCCTTACAGACAACTATTACTGCCCATAAAGGTGCAATTTGGGGAATCGATATCAGTGCTGATAGTTCTACGATCACTACTTGTAGCGAGGACGGTACAGTTAAACTTTGGAGTCGGGAAGGCAAATGTTTGGCGACTTTCACTGGAAAGAACTTCGTACTCTATGGTGTTGGTGTTGCTAACAGTGCGGATGGCAAGTTAATTGCTGCTACCAGAAACGATAATAAGGTGAATATTTGGGATCGAAATGGGGAAGCGATCGCAACTTTAACAGGTCATCAAGCTACCGTCTTTACAGTCGCTTTCAGTCCAGACGCTCAAATTATTGCTACGGGAAGTCTAGATAAGACAATTAAGCTTTGGCGGCGCGACGGTACATTATTGCATACCATGACCGGACATCACGCTCCTGTTTGGCAGGTAGCATTTAGTCCCGACGGTCAGTTAGTTGCCTCCGCCGGGGGAGACGGTACTGTAAAGTTGTGGAAGCTTGACGGTAGTTTGGTGAGAACTTTCCGAGGTCACACTGCGGCAGTTTGGAGACTTGCTTTTAACCGTCAAGGTAATATCATCGCTTCTAGCAGTGGAGACAAAACCGTTAAGCTTTGGACAATTGACGGTAAATTACTCAGAACGCTTTCAGGTCACACAGCAGCAGTGTGGGGAGTGGCGTTTAGTCCCGACGGTCAAATTATCGCTTCTGGCGGCGTAGACAACACGGTGAAGTTATGGAAGCTAGACGGTACGGAACTGACGACGCTTAGGGGTCACACTGCGGCAATTAGGGGAGTGGCGTACAGTTCTGATGGAAAGTTTGTCGCTTCCGTCGGTGACGATAACACCCTGATTCTGTGGAATGTACCGCGAATTCTCAACCTGGATTTATTAGGTTATGCGTGCGATCGCGTGCGAGATTACCTGCGGACGAATGCCGAAGTGAAGGAGGAGGATAGACATTTGTGCGATCGTATTAAAACCGAATAATATCAAGTCCGCTTGATTAGGAATAATAGATTAATATGTGTGGCTAGAGCATCAGCAGATTAGAGAATATTTATCATGCTTGGCTACTTTTTATTGAAATATAGTATAATAACAAACCCGGCTTAACTACTCCCTTTATCTCTCAGTCGGCAGAGGCGGACTTCGTTTTTGTAGGGGCAATCCCCCCGTGGTTTCCCTGGTTTCAACCGCCGAAGGATACGCAGCACGAGCGAGGGTATAGACAAACCGGATTTAATTATAATAACTACAGAGTAATGAAATCGCTAGCGGCGAGAATACCGGGGGTAATATTGTTAAGCTTCGCCAACAATTGATTGGTATTCGTCACAGTAATCAAAGTTTGATTGTTGCTGGAAGTAATACTGAGTTGATTGAAACTCAAACCCGGATTCAACCCAATTAAATCCTCTCCCTTGCGAAAATCATTAATGATGTCGCTACCCATGCTTTGACTGAGGACAAATACATCATTTCCCGAACCACCAGTCAATGTATCGTCCCCAAGCTCCCCGGAAAGGAAATCGGAACCGCTGCCACCGCTGAGAAGATCGTTACCTTTGCCGCCGTAGATGGTATCGTTACCGATGTCGCCGCAAAGCACATCGTTTTCATTGCCACCAAACAGCAAGTCGTTGCCCTCACCGCCATCGAGACTGCCGTTTTCTTGGCCTCCGTAAAGCGTGTCATTTCCCTCCTCGCCAAAAATCAGGTCTGCACCTTCATTGCCAAAGGCAATATCGTTGCCGTTTCCGGCATTAATTGTGTCATTTCCTAAGTTGCCTAAAATGTAGTCGTCCCCCTCTTCACCCAGCAAGATATCGTCATCTTTGCCACCGAAAATGCTGTCGTTACCAACGCCGCCGGCAACTGTATCATTGCCTAAATCTCCCCTCAACAAGTCGTCGCCATCACCACCAACAACAGTGTCATTATCCTTGCCAGCGTAGATGGTATCGTTGCCAGCGCTGCCAGAGATGAAATCGCTGCCTTCATTGCCGAAGATTGAGTCGTTATCTGCTGCGCCGTCAATGTTGTCATTGCCGGCCATGCCGTAGAGAGTATCGTTGCCGGCTTGTCCGTTAATTGAGTCGTTGATGCCACCGCCCATTATGAAATCGGTAGTGTCGCCGCCGTTGATAGTTTGTTGGACGGGGTTGGGGGTGATGGTGGCAGGATCTAGTTGCGGGGCGTTGAGGCTATCGAGTAGGCAATCATCTACCGCCGGAGTTGGGGTGGGCGTGGGTGTCGGTTCGGGTGTAGGCGTGGGTGTCGGTTCGGGTGTAGGCGTCGGAGTGGGAGTGGGAGTGGGCGTGGGAGTGGGAGTGGGCGTGGGAGTGGGAGTGGGCGTGGGAGTGGGAGTGGGAGTTGGAGTCGGCGTCGGAGTTGGAGTCGGCGTGACTGTAGGGTTAAATTCATAAGCGCCAATATCAACGATCGCACTTCCGTTATTATCACCATCTTGAGGGCGACTCACACCGCGCTGATCAGCAGCCGGCGCCCCCGCACCAGTACCAGTATCAATTGCCGGACTTCCTACTAGCAGTGGCAACACAAAAGCGCCGTTAATATTTTCCAAAGGGCCGAGTAAGGGGTCTGCGATCCTCACATTTGCCGTAACATTACTATCATTAGGATCTCCGGTCGTCAGTTTAGCGGGAAATTGAAGATTGTTTCCCCCATCGATGAGCTCCCGTCCAGTGTGCTGCCTAGTTTTAAAAGAATTACTTGCCGTATTCCTATCAAAAATCGAATTCTTGACAGTAATTGGCGATTTTACCGGATCGTTAAAAGTAGCAATACCTCCCGAAAATTCAGCGGTATTCTTAGCAAAAGTCGAATTGACGATGTTAGTCGAAAAGGAATCTCTGTTAGCGACAACCATTCCTCCGCCCTGCTTAGCAGCGCTGTTGCCGGAAAATGTACTGTTGACAATGCTGATATTTCCATTCTCTCCTGACCACAAACCGCCCCCATTATCTTCAGCTTGGTTATTCGCAAAAGTAGAGTTTGTTACCGTAAGATCCGTATTTCCGTGACGGATTGCGCCTCCAGAACCTCCAACTCCTGCTAAATCCTTAACAGCTTTATTGTTAATAAAAGTGCTATTTTCCAAAACAATCTTATCTTGAAAATAGCCAAATAAAAATCCCGCTCCTCCTTCTCTGGCTCCGATATTGCCATCAAAAACGCTGTTGCGGATAGCAATAGTTCCGGCAACTGGGCCGGGGGTTGCATTCGGCCCGGAAGCATTAGCGCCATCGACGTAAACTGCCCCGCCAACGCCTTTCTCTGTGCGGTTGCCGGTGAATTTAGAGTTTTCGATCGTCATGCTGCCCAACAGGTTATTAACAGCTCCGCCGTAGCTGCCTTTGTTGTTGGTAAATTCGCTATCTCTGATAGTCAGAACACCGCCGCTTTTAGTGGCGATCGCACCGCCACCGCGTTCGGTATTATCCGCTAGCGAACCGTCATTGCCGCTAAACTTGCTGTTAATTACAGTCGTCGTGCTGCGGAAACCCGTGTAAATGCCGCCACCAAAACCGGCAACATTATTATTGACTTGGCTATTTTCTAAAGTTAAAGTGCTGCCACCTCCTGTTTGAATGCCACCACCGGCGCTAGTTGTCTCATTATTCGGATCTGTTCCAGAAACTTTGCCGTTGGCAATAATCAGGTTTTTGAGAGTAACATTTGTTGCACTTTCTGTGCGGATTACCCGCGAAGTATTGTTGCCGCTGATGGTTAAATTGGCTGCACCAACTGCATCAATTGTCAAGTTTTTGTTTATAACAAGTTGACCGGAAGTGAGAGTAATTGTTTTGCTGGCAAGACTCGATTCAAATTGAATGGTATCGTCGGCTGCTGCGGAGGCGATCGCATTTCTCAAGGAACCGGGCCCGCTATCATTAGTGTTAGTAACGGTAATAGTCTTTAAAGTTCCTTGATAATCAACCATTGCTTCTGGAGTCAAGGCTAGCGGTGCTTCAATATCACCCTTGGCAAACTCCAAATTCCAGTTACCACCGCGGCCAGTGCGGTCGCTAGATGCCGCAATATCAGCCCCAGTTAACTCGCCCAGGCGATCGACAAAATCGCTTCCCGAACCCGCCGCCACATCGCAACCGTAAAGCACAAGATCCGCCTTGTCGCTTAGGGCATTT
The DNA here is from genome assembly GCF_036705485.1 of Microcoleus sp. AT9b-C3. Classification (NCBI taxonomy): domain Bacteria; kingdom Bacillati; phylum Cyanobacteriota; class Cyanophyceae; order Oscillatoriales; family Microcoleaceae; genus Microcoleus; species Microcoleus sp. AT9b-C3. Next base: position 59,580 of record NZ_JAUBUR010000038.1, read on the forward strand.
CGCCACCCTTGCAACTGGCTTTCATATTGCGGCAAATTATCCGAAGTCAGCGTTGCAGAACCTAGCTGCAAACTGCCAGAATTGCCGTGAGAAAAAATGTGAACTTGGTCTACAGTTTCCCCAGCAGCAGAAATTGTTTGCAGTTTCGCAGTAATTTGCTCGACTCCGTTACCATTTTTATCTAAAATGATTATTTCTGCACCGGCAAGCACGCCATCCGCGAGAGTTTGATAGTCATCTAACTGGGAATCTATGAAGACAATAGATTTAGAAACAGCTTTGCGGAGAACAGATTGTGAATCCATGTTGGTGGCAAAAGTTGAACTCATTTCGCATACCCATGAGAATGTTTACTATTTGCTGGTAGATTCACCTTGAAAGCAGAAGGCTAGAGATGCAGAAGGCAGTAGGCAGGATTAAAACCTCGGCGATCCATCGGGAAGATTAAAATTTAGGGAAAACTTTAATTTTCTCCCTAAGTGAAATCCGAGACTTGTCTCCCTAATCAGTTTAAGCTGGGTGAAAATTGCGATTTTTTTAGCAATTAACGGCAGAGGAGGTAATGTAAATAGTCCGGCACGGACACCTCTCTATGTAGATTGGCCATGCATACCCTTAGCGAGCTAATTAGTGCATCAAACCATTTGGTAGCCTGGGTCAGGGGAAATTCTAAAAAACTTTTCTGGAGTTCCAAATTGCTGACTATTGCTCTAGCTAGTACCTGATACGTTCACATTAGAGAAAACCAGGAAAATTCTTTAAAAACTTGATTAATTTAAGTTCTTTTTCTAGCTGCTAAAACCTCCCACAAATTGGGAATTTAGTTGTTGATAAAGCTTGCTTTATTCGGGCGCTGCTTATCCCTAGCCAGCTCAGGAGTGCAATAGACGGATGTACCTCATTCTAGGTGTGGGCGATCGGCAATAAACAAGATTTATTACCGATCGCAGTTGATAAAGAATCAGATCGATCCTATTCGTTGGCGTAGCCCCCCTAGGGGCGGGCTGCTAACGTCATCCACCAAATTTCTGGAGTTTGAGAGCTTTCTTCACCACTTCTAAGCGGGCTGGGTGCTTATAGCGAACCCTACCCCAGGCAGTTAGATTGGGAGCATCTCAATGAAAGCAGCCAAGCCCAAAATTGGAGTTAGGAGTCAGGAGTCAGGAGCCAGGAGAAAAGAGGAAGAAGGAAGGAGCCAGAAGAAGTGTTTTTACAAATATGAGATGCTCCCGTTAGATTGTTACCTGAGTGAAATCGCTAGCGGTGAGAATACCGGGGGTAATATTGTTAAACTTCGCCAACAATTGATTGGTATCCGTCACAGTAATCAAAGTTTGATTGTTGCTGGAAGTAATACTGAGTTGATTAAAACTCAAACCAGAATTCAACCCAATTAAATCCTCTCCCTTGCGGAAATCATTAATGATGTCGCTACCCAAACTTTGATTGAGGAAAAACACATCATTTCCCGAACCTCCAGTCAATGTATCGTCCCCAACATCCCCGGAAAGGAAATCGTCCCCAGCACCACCGCTGAGAATATCATTACCTTTGCCGCCGTAGATGGTATCGTTACCGATGTCGCCACAGAGCACATCGTTGTCATTGCCACCGAAGAGTAAGTCATTGCCCTCACCGCCATCGAGACTGTCGTTTTCTTTGCCACCGTAAAGCGTGTCATTTCCCTCCTCGCCAAAAATCAGGTCTGCACCTTCATTGCCAAAGGCAATATCGTTGCCGTTTCCGGCATTAATTGTGTCATTTCCTAAGTTGCCTAAAATGTAGTCGTCCCCATCTTCACCCAGCAAGATATCGTCATCTTTGCCACCGAAAATGCTGTCGTTGCCAACGCCGCCGGCAACTGTATCATTGCCTAAATCTCCCCTCAACAAGTCGTCGCCATCACCACCAACAACAGTGTCATTATCCTTGCCAGCGTAGATGGTATCGTTGCCAGCGTCGCCAGAGATGACATCGCTGCCTCCATTGCCGAAGATTGAGTCGTTATCTGCACCGCCGTCAATGTTGTCATTGCCACCCATACCGTAAAGAATATCGTTGCCGACAAGTCCGTTAATCGACTCGTTGATGCCACCGCCCATGATGAAATCGGCATCGTTGCCGCCGTTGATAGTTTCTTGGACGGGGTTGGGGGTGATGGTGGCAGAGTCGAGTTGCGGGGCGTTGAGGCTATCGAGCGGGTCAGCATCCGAGGCCGGAGTTGGAGTCGGAGTCGGTTCCGGTATCGGCGGTGTCGGAGTCGGTTCCGGTATCGGCGGTGTCGGAGTCGGTTCCGGTGTGGGTGTCGGAGTCGGTTCCGGTGTGGGAGTCGGAGTCGGTTCCGGTGTGGGTGTCGGAGTCGGTTCCGGTGTGGGTGTCGGAGTCTCAGTAGGAATCGGCGCGGGAGTAGGAGTTGGCGCCGGTGCGGGTGTCGGAGTTGGCGCCGGTGCGGGTGTCGGAGTTGGCGCCGGTGCGGGTGTCGGAGTTGGCGCCGGTGCGGGTGTCGGAGTTGGCGCCGGTGCGGGTGTCGGAGTTGGCGCCGGTGCGGGTGTCGGAGTTGGCGCCGGTGCGGGTGTCGGAGT
>NZ_JAUBUR010000039.1:0-40293 GCF_036705485.1 Microcoleus sp. AT9b-C3
TGAATTGCCCATCAAGTGCGATGTCTGCGGTTAGCTACGCGAGCGCGATTTTTTCTAACTTATTCAGCAAGCCCTAAGTAAGGAAGAGCCAGCTTTACTAAAAAGTTCTTTCTGCTGATTTACTGCCATTCACCACCTTTCCTAAGACAACCCGGTTTCTTCATGAAACCGGGTTTTTCACACTTAAACTGCGTGTTTTCGATACCAATCAATCGTATTTTTCAATCCTTCCTTAAACTTCACCTCCGCCACAAAACCAAACTTTTCCTTAGCCCTTTGGGTATCCAAACAGCGGCGCGGTTGACCGTTTGGTTTGTCTGTTTCCCAAACAATTTCTCCCTCAAATCCCATCAATTCGCAAATCGTTTCCACTAAATCGCGAATTTTAACTTCACTATTCGTTCCCAAATTAACCGGATCAGATTCGTTGTAATCTTGCGTTGCCATCACAATTCCCCGCGCGGCATCTGTGGAATACAAAAACTCGCGGCTAGGGCTGCCGTCGCCCCAAACGGGCAATGTTTTGTCTCCCCTTTCTTGCGCTTCGTAGACTTTGCGAATTAATGCGGGGATGACGTGGGAACTTTTCGGGTCAAAGTTATCTTCTGGGCCGTACAAATTTACTGGTAGCAAGTAGATACCGTTGAATCCGTACTGCTGGCGGTAGGATTGCAGTTGCACTAATAAGGCTTTTTTGGCAATTCCGTAAGGTGCGTTAGTTACCTCGGGATAGCCGTTCCACAGGTCGTCTTCTTTGAAAGGAACTGGGGTTAAATTGGGATAAGCGCAAATGGTGCCTACGCAGACAAATTTTTCGACTCCTGCTTCGTAGGAGGCGTGGATTAGTTGCGCGCCCATCATCAAATTATCGTAAAATAATTCAGCGGGTTTGACTAGGTTTAAGCCGATGCCGCCGACGTGGGCGGCGAGGTGAATGATAATATCTTGTTTTTCGGCGGCGCGCTTGCAGTTTTCCATGACGCGAAGGTCGCAGTCGCGCGATCGACTAACTGCAATTTTATCAGCATCGGCCCCTGCTTTCACTAGCTGGTCGATTACCTGACGGCCCAAGAAACCTGCGCCGCCCGTGACTAGGATGCGTTTGCTGCTTAAATCCAAGCTTGTCATAATTTTAGCCTCGGGATTTTGAATAAAGGTCGATCGACAATTTCAATTCTAAAATTGTTGCTTTAGCAAAAAAAGCTTTCAGCTAAAGGATGAGGTTGCCCACAAATTTGTTTTAGCTGCAGCAGATAGGGACAATTTGCGCCGTGCACACCCGAAAGTTAGATATAGGGGTCGCGACTCCTCAACTATCATTTTAATGTTTTTTTTAGCCCGCACAGCCGAAAATTTTGCGAGCAATTAAGCGGGTTCTTTGAATGCCGATCGCGCTAATACCTGTAACAATCCTCTCATCAGTTGTAAACTCTGTGTAGGGGCAACCCGGCGCGAGGAAGCCTTTCGCCAATTGGGGTATACAGGGGGCACTACCCCTACAAATTGTTCGCACTGACGGCTTGGTTTAGCGACTTAATCAAATCCGTTGCCCGAACCTCGACCTTGCTCCTCTAAAGCTTTCATGTCAGCATCTACCATTAAATGTACTAACTCCTGAAAAGTTACAGAAGGTTCCCAATTTAATTGCTGGCGCGCCTTAGTCGAATCCCCAATCAACAGTTCGACTTCTGCTGGCCGCAAGTAGCGTTCGTCAAACTCTACATATTTTTGCCAATCTAAATTGACGTAAGTAAAAGCCAAATCTAGAAACTCTTTGATGGAATGAGTCTCGTTCGTAGCAATGACATAATCGTCAGGTTTGTCTTGTTGCAGCATCAGCCACATCGCCCGCACGTAGTCTTTAGCATAGCCCCAGTCCCGCTTAGAATCGAGATTGCCCAAGTAAATCTTTTTCTGCTTGCCGGCGACTATTCTGGCAACGGCGCGAGTAATTTTGCGAGTTACAAAAGTTTCGCCACGGCGGGGAGATTCGTGATTGAACAAGATGCCGTTGCAGGCAAAAAGTCCGTAAGATTCGCGATAATTTATTGTTTGCCAGTGCCCGTAAACTTTGGCGCAGGCGTAAGGACTTCTGGGATAAAAAGGAGTTGTTTCCTTTTGCGGAACTTCCTGCACCAAGCCAAACATTTCCGAAGAACCTGCTTGATAAAACCGCACTTCTATGCCCGTGCGGTGCTGATAGTCCCGAATTGCTTCTAGCAGCCGCAATACTCCCATCCCTACTGCGTCAACGGTATATTCCGGGGAGTCAAAACTGACTCGAACGTGAGATTGAGCGCCTAAGTTATAAATTTCTACCGGCTGAACTTCTTCCAATATCCGGCGGAGAGTGGTGCCGTCCGTCAAGTCGCCGTAGTGTAGAAACAGGCGCGCACCCTCGCTGTGAGGATCGACATAGATGTGGTCAATTCGATCGGTATTAAAACTAGAACTGCGCCGGATAATGCCGTGAACTTCATATCCTTTCTCTAACAGTAATTCGCTCAAGTAGGAGCCGTCTTGACCTGTAATACCTGTTATTAGCGCTCGCTTGCGTTGCGTCATCTGATTTTCCTGTGACAGGCTGTGTTAATTCACAATAAATTTTTTGGCAGAGGCTGTTGCTCCCTGCCGGCCGTATTCTCAAACTGCTTTATAAAACTTACTCAAACTTAACTTTAGTTACCTAAAGCCAGTTGAAGTTTACTTCCTACGCTGTTGGGTACTGGGCTATCCCAAGATAAGTAGGCTATCCCCCTTAAGCCAAAGGTTATAGAGTTAAGTTTAACACCTAAACCTAAAGTAGTCTATCTAGAAGAACCGATCTTTCTAGACGAATAAGAGGTAGGTTTATTTAAGTATTTGCCCCTTTAGTTAAGCTCACAATTCTTCGATCGGCATCAAGGAACTGTTTAGTTTTGACAAAGAGTTGGTCGCGGATTGTCAGTAGTCAGCATCAGTGGTCAGTAACAAATAAAACTAACTACCGATTGCTGACTGCGGACAAAAATTAGTATGCGCCGTTATTTTTGGGAAAAATCACAACTCCAATTGTTTTGAAAACAATCCACATATCCATCCAAAGGTTTTTGTCATTTGCGTAATAGAGGTCGATTTGGACTCGGCGGGGATACGGAATGTCGTTGCGACCGGACACTTGCCACAAGCCTGTAATTCCAGGCCTTATGGTGAGAATTTTGTTGATGTGACTACCGTATCTCGGCAGTTCTTCTTCAACTAAAGGTCTCGGTCCGACGACGCTCATATCTCCTTTTAAAACATTCCAAAACTGGGGAAACTCGTCTAAACTGGTCATTCGTAAAAATCTTCCAATCCAGGTAATTCGAGGGTCTTGTTTCAGCTTGAAATTGTCCTCAAACTCTTGACGCAAATGCGGAGAATTTTCCATGATTTCTAGCAATATATCGTCCGCATTTTCCACCATCGTTCTGAATTTAAGGCAATAAAACCTTTTACGGTTTTTGCCTACTCGTTCCTGTACGTAAAAAATAGGACCGGGCGAGCTTAAGGCGATTAAGAAAGCCAAAAGCAGGTAAACCGGAGCAAACAGGATCAGAACCGATAAGGAAAACAGGATGTCAAATAACCGCTTGAAAAGTTCTCCGTCGAGGTTCTGTAGAGAACGACTTATGCGTCTATCTCCTTGCAGGACAGACCCAAAACCGCGTCTTGCGATCGCTCGAATTACCTTGCCGGAGATTAGTTGGCTGTCGGCAGTCATCTTACTCCTTCACTTCACACCACACACAGTCCTGATCATAAAGCCTCAAGACGCTTTGTTCTCTCAATTATGTTTCCAATACTCAATTTTCTGCCTTCTGAAGGCTTCAAAAGGCAGAAGGAAGAAGGAAGAGGGCTTCTGGCGTCAGAATGAAAAAGGCACAAGGCACTTATGCAGAGGGCTTCTGAAGGCACTTATACAAAGGCAGAAGGAAGATTGTCCCGCTATCGGGTTGTGGCACTCTCAAGCCCCAGACTCGGTAAAATCACGGGAGTGAAATTCCTGATAGCAGCGTTCCACAAAAGCTAGATAGCGCTGCCCAAAAACTTCGGGGGCAAACTGTTCAGCGCGCAACCTGCAGATTTCTGGCTCAAATTTGCCTTGCAACTGCTCAAATTCCTCGACAGCTTTGACTAATGCTGCTGCGGTTTGGGAGGAAAAAAATAAACCAGTCCCTGTCTCTGGGTGTTGGCGAATGTCGAGCACTGTCTCCAAAGCGCCCCCTGCTGCATAGGAAATTACTGGTGTTCCGCAAGCTTGAGCCTCTACCAAAGCTATGCCAAAATCTTCGCAAGCTGCATAGACAAAGGCTTTCGCCTCTGCCATGTACTTTTCAACTATGGAGGCGGGCTGCCAGCCGAGCACTTGCACGTTGGGTTTGGCGATTTGCCGAATCATTTCTAGTTCTGGCCCGGTGCCGATGACAATTAGAGTATGCCCGAGTTGATTGAATGCTTGGACGATCGCACTTACGTTTTTGTAACTTACCAACCGACAAACGGTGACGTAAAAGTCCTGTTTTTGCCGCATCAAGGAAAATCGCTCGATGTTTACCGGCGGATAAATCACCTGGGCCCGCCGCCGATAGCAGCGCCAAATTCGGCGCGCAGTATGTTGAGAGTTAGCGATGAAATAATCAACGCGATTGGCGGAAATTACGTCCCACTGCCGCAGTCGATGCAACAAATATCGCGTCAGCAGACCCTGGATGCCCCGTCCGGCTTTGCTGCTACGCAAATAGTCAAAAGTTAAGTCCCAAGCGTAGCGCATGGGTGTGTGGCAGTAGCAGACGTGCAGTTGCTGGGGACTGGTGAGGATGCCTTTGGCGACGGCGTGGGATGATGAGAGGATGATGTCGTATTCTCGCAGATCTAGTTGTTCGATCGCGATCGGCAGAAATGGCAGATATTTTTGGACGCCACTGCGGGCTGCGGGAAAGTGCTGCAAAAATGTTGTGCCAATCTGTCGCCCAAAAAGATAGCTTTCGGGATTGGCTGATTCAAAGTCGATGAGGGCATAGACATCTGCCTCGTCTACGTGTTTGAGGATTTCCTGCACTACGAGTTCTGAACCGCCAGTAGCTAACGGTGTCAACCATTCGTGAACTAGGGCGTATTTGAGTTTTTTCACTTGTATTTGTAGCCGATCAAACGATTTGTTAGCGCCAGTGCTGTCAATATTAGTCTTACTGAGGGATCAACTTACGCAATATCTAGCCATCAACCAGGTTTCTATCTAGGTATCTAGGTCAAACCAAGGATTTTGGGAATAAACGGAGTTTTTGTCAAATCAACCACAGCAAAACTGTACTCTCCGGCAGTGATTTCTCCGATTGTTGACAAGAAATACTATTAGGCGGAATACTGAAGGTGATTTGCGATCGCCTAAATCTGCGGAATCGGCGATCGACCCTAATGTGGTGTGAGGAAAAAATGTCCAAATTTTTGTGGAAGGGACTTTTAGTTAGTCCGGGTGTATTGGCAGCAACTTTAGTCATATCTTCGACGGCGCTAGCAGCAGAGAAACCTGTAGAAATTGCTGCGACAGCTCAAGCTGATAAATTGCAATTAGCAGGTGCTGCAACCGAGGTGGCAAAGTCTGAGACGGCAAAGCCTGAGACAGCCGAACCAGCCTCACTAGCTAGTAAATCAACTGTTGAAACTATTGAGAAAGAAAGTGCAAACCTCTACGAGGGCTTCACTAACGATTTGAGCGCCCCAGTTGCCGAACAAGCAAAAGCACCGGAAGTTGCAGCAGCAGATTTAGGCGAAACCAAACCCGCAGTAGCGCCCGCAAATTTAAGTCCCGAACAACCTGTCGCGGAGCAAATTCCCGCAGTAGCGCCCGCAAACTTAAGCGAAACGCAACCCCCCGCACCACTGGCTAATTTAAACGCAGAAAAACCCGCCGCACAGCCCGATCAGATTTCGCAATCCACTGATTCAAGTGCCCAACCTCAAGCACAGTCTAATGTTTTAGAACAAATCAACCAATACAGCACAGAAGGCAGTAGCAGCGAAGATGCGGCCGGTCAAGTAACATCTGTGTCACAACTTTCCGACGTTCGACCAACCGATTGGGCGTTCCAAGCTTTGCAGTCTCTAGTAGAGCGCTACGGGTGCATAGCTGGCTATCCTGACGGCACTTTTCGCGGCAACCGGGCGATGACTCGCTATGAGTTTGCAGCAGGTTTAAATGCGTGTTTGGATAAAGTTAGCGAGCAGATTCAAGGCGGTTCCAGAAATCTGGCGACGCGAGAAGATTTGGCTTCTGTGCAAAGGTTGCAAGAAGAATTTGCGGCGGAATTGGCAACTTTGCGCGGCCGCGTCGATGCTTTGGAAGCACGTACCTCTGAATTAGAGGCAAATCAGTTTTCGACTACGACTAAACTCAACGGCGAAGTGATATTTGGTTTGGCGGGTATCGCCAGGGGAGATGATGCCGAGGGTCGCGAAGCTGATAAAACCACGGCTTTTGGCAGCAGGGTTCGTCTCAATTTTGACACGACTTTTTCTGGAAAAGATTTGCTGAGAACTCGATTGCAAGTTTTAAATTTGGGTTCGTTTTCTACTAATAATACGAAAACTGCTGAAGGGGAATTGCGGTTTAATGCGGGACCTTTTGGCGAGGCTAGCAATACAGTAGGTTTAGATGCGCTGCTTTACCAATTCCCTCTCGGCAAAAGCACTACTGTAATTCTAGAAGCCAACGCCGGCGCTGCTGATGATTTTACCAACACTGTCAACCCTTACTTTGACGGAGACGGCAGCTACGGCGCTCTTTCTAACTTCGGTACTCGCAACCCGATTTACTATTTGACTGCAGGTTCTGGCATCGCTCTGCGGCATCAGTTTGGGGAAAAACTCGAACTGAGTTTGGGATATTTGGCCGGCAATGCTGCGGACCCGACGCGGGGAAATGGTTTGTTTAACGGTTCTTACGGCGGTTTGGCTCAGTTGACTTTTAAACCGAACGACAACATGGCTTTAGGTTTAACTTACGTTAATTCCTACAACTTTGTTACTGGTACAGGCAGCAATGCTTCTAATTTCCCGGCGCGTCTCGGTTCCTTCGGACTCGAAAGCGATAGCAATCTGCCAGTTTCTAGTAATTCCTACGGCGCGCAAGCTTCGTGGCGGTTGAACCGGAGATTGGCAATTGGCGGTTGGGCGGGTTACACCAACCAGCGCATTTTATCCAACTTAGCTACTCCTACCGGTTCTGTACAGCGGGGAGACCAAAAAATTTGGAACTGGGCAGTTACTTTGGCTTTTCCCGATTTGTTGAAAGAAGGAAATGTGGCGGGAATTCTGGTAGGTATGGAGCCGCGGGTGACGAGTTCTACTAATCGGACTTTGCCGGAAGATAAGGATACTTCGCTGCACCTTGAAGGTTTTTATCAGTTTAAGCTGAGCGACAATATTTCTGTCACTCCTGGTTTGATTTGGCTGACTGCTCCTGACCACAATAAGAATAATTCTGATTTGGTGATTGGGGTTGTCAGAACGACGTTTACTTTCTAGGAGCAACCCTTGGGGATTTTAGATTTTAGATTTTAGATTTTAGATTGGCAGTTTTAATCTAAAATCTAAAATCGCCAATTTAAAATTTTCCGCGCTTGGGTTTAAGGTTTCAACAAAAACGACCAGCTTTTGCTAAAGCTGGTCTGCACAAATAGTTAAATCCGTTGTGTTGTGTTCCCACAGTGTTTTTCTCACAGTGAGGAAACCCAAGTTGCACGTTTCTTTGCAAAGGGTTCTAAAATAAATATCATCTCTCTTAAGTGGTATTATAACAACAAAATTTAACTTTATGTAATAAAACTTTACATGACAGACGATTTTTAATTTTTAGGGGACGATCGCACTTTCGGTCACTTTGTATAATCCAAGGGGCTTCAAAAACCCGGTTTTTGCGTAGGTTTATCGATACCAAACCAGTTATATCATGTCCGATCGATCGCCCATAATACCATTGGGGCGGGTTTGTGAGATTGTCCGTTAGGGGCAAATATTATTGGTGAACCCGCCCCTACAGGAATCAGGGTAATCGACCGGACATGATATTATTTTGTGTAGAAACCAGGTTTCGATTGCCGATCGACTATTTTCTCACCTTGTATAAATCAAGCAGGAGCTTGCTGCGGTCTACCCCAGACAATCCGCTCCTGCTTGTATACAACCATACCAGGTTTAGCACCTTTCGGCTTGTATACATATTTCGGTTCTGTATAAACCACCGGAACTTGTTCGCTGTGGCGGGCGCGACTGTAGTAAGCAGTCATGTCGGCGGCAAATTGCAAATCGGTTTCTTCAGCCACAGTACCGGGTTTGAGACGCAGCAAAGCGTGACTTCCGGGAATCTCTAGGGTGTGGAACCACAAGTCGTAGTCGTTAGCGGTGCGAAAAGTGAGTTGGTCGTTTTGGCGGTTGTTGCGCCCGATTAATAATTCAAAGCCGCTGGGGGTTTGGTAGCGGTGAAATTCGATCGCAGCATTTTTGTCGGTACTGCGGTAATCTGGTACGTCTAGATATTTTTGCTGGATAAGTTCTTCGCGGATTTCGGCGAGGGTTTGCAAATCTTGGGTGTTGCGGTAGGTTTCCAACACCGAAAGTGCGACTTCAACTTGTTCTAAATAGTCGATTTCTTCCTGTACGGCGGCTAACAAAGGTTCTACTGCTATGCGGGCTCTTTTAAGTTTTTGGTGTTTTTTGTAGAGGGCTTGAGCGTTTTGAACTGCGTTTTTTTCTGGGTTTAGGGGAATGATAACTGGTTTTTCGGTTTCAAAGTCGGGGAGAGAAATTGATTTCATTCCCGGTTCCCAATGCTGCAAAGAAGCCATCAGCAAGTCGGCTTGGGATTTGTGGGTGTCGGCGTCTGCAGATTGCTGTAAACGTTCTTTAAATGTGTTGGCTTTGAGGCGCAGTTTTGCCAGGACGTTGTTGAGTTTTTGGGTAAGCTGATGCCGCAGTTGGGCGAATACTTCTTGATTGATTTCGCCTGTGTAGTAGCTGTTAAGTAATTCTTGAACCGAAGAGAAGGAAGAAGGAACAGAGGAGTTAGATTCGTTTGCAGGTTCTGCCTCTTTTATATGGGGTGTCGGCCAGTCGATGACGGTGTAGCCTTCGGGGGTAAAACTCGGGTGAAATTTGGAGTTTTCTAGGCATTGCAGCCAGTACAGCCAGCGCTGGAATAGTTGCTGCCATTGGTCGGGATTGAGGCTGTCGGTGGATTGTTCGGGGTCTAAAGAAGCCGATCGAATCATTGACCCAATTAAAGCCTTACTCAACCCTCGGTAATTCTTCAACAGATTGCGGTTTAATGGGCCGGGAACCAGGCTAATTCGTGATTGCCAGCGGTTTTGAGATTCGCTCAGACTCGGCACTGCATCGGTCAAAGACGGGGGCATTTCGTAGGGTTGCCCGGTTTGGATGGGACGGACGGTGGACTGTTTGGCGCTGACTTGGTGGGCGCAGGTGACAACGAGATTGTCTTGGGCGGTGAGGATGACGTTGCTGTATTTGCCCATGATTTCGGCGTACAGGTGCCAGAGGGCTGGTTCTCCAGGGCGTTTGGCGAATTGCAAGTCGATGACTCTTTCCCAAGGGGAAACGGGGGCGATGGAAACTAAGGCTAAACCGCTGAGTTGGTGCCGCAGTTGTTCGCTGAAGGTGAAGGTGTCGGGAATGCGGGGCGGGGGGTCGCCGACGCAGATGCGGGCGGCGACAGGATGCCAGGAAAGGTCAATCCAGCCGCGCCCTTTCATGGTGCGGAGGGCTAGGGACACCGTGAATCGATCGCGCTGGTAGACTTGTTCTAAGCGCGCTGGCAGCCATTGGGCTCGCAGTTCGCTGCAAGCTGCGGTTAAAGTTGTAAAGTCTACGGGTTGCACGGTGGCCTCTTTGCGATCGAACTATGTATGTCTATGCTGACAGATTTAGGTCGTATTTGACCGATTGTATCAAAGTTTGGCAACCAAATTTGATGATCTGTTAAAAGTCCGCTGATTGAAAATCCGGGCAGAAAAATGTGCGATCGCCTCGACAATAATATCACGGACGGTTGCACCGTTCGTGATTTTTGACTGTTAACTGTTAACTAATGACTGTTGACTGTTAACGGGCAGGTCGAAAAACTGAATGGTGGAGTCTTAACTGTTGACTCAATTTTATTATTCCGATGCAACCGGAAACGATATCATTCCCAAACAATCAGGAAAATATCTGCGTTAATCTGCGTTAATCTGGGTTAATTTGCGGTTGCCCAATCCTTCAAAAAATTAGACAATAAGTCTAATTTTTTAGACCAATATCCTGCATCATTTCCAAATGCTTGTGCAAGGGTGCGATCGTATTAGCTGCGATCGCACCGCTAGCAGCAACAGCCGGCAAACCGATACCCGGAAACGTTGAATCTCCGCAGCAAAACAGCCCAGCTAAAGGTGTTGTCGGCCCGGGAAACAAGCCGCTACCCGCCCGAATTCCGGGCCCGTAGGAACCGCGATGGCGGCGCAAAAACCGTTCGTGGGTGAGCGGTGTGCCAACTAAGGTGACTTCGCAGCGCGATCGAATATCGGGCACAATTCTCTCTAAGGCTTCCCACATTACCTTGGCGCGCACTTGTTTTTGCTGCTTGTACTCTTCGCTGGTGCGATCAAGCTTTTGCCACAAATCGTAAGGCTCGTTTCCGGGCGTGTAGGCGTGAATGACGTGCTTTCCCGGAGGCGCGAGGTCGGGGTCGAGCAGGGAGGGAATCGAGACGAGAACGACGTTCTGAGGGGCTGTAACGCCCAGTTCCCAGTCCTTGACGAAGATGTAGTGACAAGCCAAGTCCGATCGCACTCCGGCAGCATCAATTCCCAGATGCAGGTGCATGAAGCTGTCGCACTCGGGCGTCGCCTGCCGCTGTTGCCGAAACCTTTGCGGGACTGAGGTTTCAGGCAACAGTTTCAGCGTATCCCAAACGGAAGCGTTGGAGACGACGGCTTTGTGCGATCGAATAATTTTGCCCGATCGCAGCCGCACGCCCGCAGCCCGGTTGTTTTCCACCAAAACTTCTGCAACGTGGGAATTTAGCAGCAACTGCCCTCCGTGGCGCTCTAAACCGCGTACCAGGGCATTTACCAAAGCTGCACTACCGCCGATCGGATAGTCCAAAACTGCATTGGGGCGATACCAGTCGGCGAACATGAATGCGACTTCGGCTGCGATCGTTCCGTCGGCGGGAAGTCCAGACAGCAGGAAACACAACAAGTTCAGCCAATTTTTCACGAAGGGATCTTGGACGTTTTTGTCCATAATTTTGCTGAAAGGGCCTGCAAGTGCGATCGCGTCGCCAGCAGTTTGCAGGAAAGCCGGCGCAAATTGACCGAGGGTAAAAACACTGCCCAAATCGAAGCGCAAAGCGAGGGAGGGCAAGGCTGTGGCAGCTTTGGCGTAGGGTTCCATGATGCGCTGGAGTTGCCGCCATTCGGCGACTGCTGCGGCGCCGCGCAGTCGTGCGAGCACTTCGGCAAATTGACTCGCACCGACGGATGTGTCGAAATCGCCTTCGGGCAAGCAGCAACCCCAAGTATCGTAGGTGATGCAGGGGAGTTTTTCGCCGATCGCATCCAAAACTTGCCGCAGGGGATTGGCAGATGGGCTGTAGGATAATCCTGAGTACAGGGAGGGCCCGGAGTCGAAGCTAAATCCGCCGCGTTCAAAACCGTGTGCGGCCCCGCCCGCGAGCGAGTGACTTTCGCAGACAATCACGTCAAAGCCATATCGGGCAAGCATTGCACCGCAAGTCAAGCCGCCGATGCCGCTGCCGATGATGATGATTTCTGTGTCTGTGGGGGCGATCGCAACCATGTTTTTCTCCGCTACATCCGCTAATATTATCAATCACTCGGCCTCCGGCAAGATGCCTGCCCCACAAATAATCTCTCTGCTGGTGGAACAGGCAAGATGCCTGTTGCCCATCAGAGGCAGGCAAGATGCCTGCCCCACAATCTCTCTGCTGGTCGAACAGGCATCTTGCCTGTTGCCCATCAGAGGCAGGCAAGATGCCTGCCCCACAAGCAATCTCTCTGCTGGTGGAACAGGCAAGATGCCTGTTGCCCATCAGAGGCAGGCAAGATGCCTGCCCCACAAGCAATCTCTCTGCTGGTGGAACAGGCATCTTGCCTGTCCCTTAAAATTTTGCATCAAGCCTAGTAAATTCCTGTTATTGTTAGTTAAATGGAAAACATATCAATTCTAGAACAAGCCGCTAAATCGAATACAAAACCATCTCCCGCCGCCGTAGTCGCAGCCCTCTTAGAAGCTGAGAAAAGCGCGAAACAAAATAAAATTCGCTATGCTTTCGAGCAATTAATCGGCAACTGGCGCTTGTGCTTTATCACCGGCACGAAAAAGACTCGACAAAAAGCGGGAATTGTGTTAGGCGCGGGACGTTATATCCCTGAGTGGGTGGCGAAAATTCAAATTGCTTATTCGGCCCAAGCTGTTGCGGATGGGGAAGCGGATAGCGAAACGGGCAGGGTGGAGAATTCGGTGCAGGTTGGGGCGATCGTACTAACTCTTTCCGGACCGACTAAGTTTTTGGTTAATAAAAATATTTTAGCTTTTGATTTTACCAGAATTACGGTGAAGTTGTTGGGAAAAACTGTGTATCAAGGATTTATTCGCGGTGGAGAAGCGCGGGAGGCGGAATTTTTTAGTTTGAGTGTGGGGAAGCAGGCATTTTTTGCATATTTTCTGGTAGAAGATGGGATAATTGCGGCTAGGGGAAGGGGCGGCGGCTTGGCTTTGTGGGGGAGAGTTTAGAGGAATTGAGAACACGGCAATTGAGGACAGGGCAATTGAGGACACGGCACTGCCGTGTCCCTACGCCAAAATAATCTATCGCCCTGGCTTTGATATAACCATCGCCCGATTAATTGTAGGGACACGGCACTGCCGTCTCCTGACTGTGGGTAACGGGTAAAATCAACCGGATTGGATGATGAAATTGCCCGATTAATTGTAGGGACACGGCAATGCCGTGTCCTGACTGTGGGTAATATCTCTGTAACTACATAGGTCAAATACAGGGTTTACTGTTCGGTATTAACTACCGCGCATCGCCAATTAAAATAAACGGCGACCAATAAAACGGATGGGGAGTCCGTTGGATTTGACTCAACTTAGCTTGCCACAAAGCTTCATTTTTACTCATCCCCTTATTGATATTTTGATAAAATTCAACCATCAAATCTTTAGTAGCGGAATCATCAACACTCCACAAACTCGCCATCACCGCTTGTGCGCCCGCACGCTCAAATACATAGGCAACTCCCGATATTTCTTCACCGTTAGAATTCGCTTGCATAGCAGTTTGACACGCGCTTAAGGTGAAGAGTCTGGTGTTTTGCAATCCTAATAACGCGGCATCGGCAATATTGAATTGGCTGTCAGCAAATAGCAGTGTATTTTCCTCCATGCCCAATTTTTTACAGCCTCCCTCTTGGAAACAGCCGTGAGTTGCTAGGTGTAAAAAAGGAAAGCGGGGTGCTTTAGTTTTGAATTGGTCGAGGGTGGCGGCCTTGCCGATATAGGCGGAACTTCCGGGGAATAATTGAGCGATATTTCTAACTTCTTCTTCTGTACCGGGTAAATTTTGTGGAGGGCGGGGGATGGGATTTCCTAATGCTAAGACTCCGCCTTGTAAAGTAGAATTGGGAATTGACCTTGTGGAAATGCGGGTGAGATAGTTGACCGGATATTTCTGGATTAGGAATTGGCGATTTTTCGTGTCCCAAAGGGTTTCAAAGGGGATATAACGCAATTTTCCGGTGGCGATGATGCTCAATTGTTTGGGAGATAATGCCTGTATTTTGTCTTCTACAGGGCGTATTAGGATGTCGTATAGTTTGCCGCCAGTTTCTCTGTAATCTGAAGTGCGTTCGCTTGATATTTGTTCGCGGTGTTCGGTGAGGAGGTTGTCGAATTCTGCGGGGTTTAGCGTAATTGTTTTAACACTTAAACTGTCTTTTGTCAAGACAAATAGGGCGACGGTGTTGGGGACATTATTGATATTTGTCAGCAAGACGGGTTGAATGACAACGGTATCTGGTGCGATACTTGCTTTGAGTTGGGCGATGTCTTTGGGTGTGGTTTCAAAGAGTTCGGCGACTTCGGGGAATTGGCGGCGGATTTCTTCTGCTTTGCGGTAGACTTCTGCTTCTAATTCCCGCATTTGTCGGGAGAGATTGTCTGAGGGTTTGTCTTGGAGTTGGCGGCGGAGGAGTTCGAGTTGTTGATTTTTTTGATTCCACTCGTCAAGGGCTTTTTGTGCTTGGGAGTTGGCTACTTTGGCGTCAATTAAGCGGGTGTAGTCAACGAGATCGGCTGTGGTGGCGATGTTGATCCATTGGAAAGCGCGATCGGCTTGGTTTTGGTCGATGAGGAGGGAGGTGAGGGCTTTTGCTCTTCCTCCTTTAGATTCTAGAAATTTTTGCCTATTTTCTCGCTGTAAACCACTTCGTGTTTTTAAAGTAATTTTGAGGGATTGCTCCAAATTGTCGATCGCTTGAGTCGGTTGCTTCGTATCCCGGTACACTCTACCAATATTACTCAAAGTAGTAGCTTCCCCAGAGCGATCCCCCACTTCCCGCGTCATTGGTAAAGCTTGGTTAAAGTATTTCAATGCTTCTTGCGGTTGGGAAATGCTGTTGTACACTAAACCGATATTATTCAAAGTAGCAGCTTCCCCAGAGCGATTGCCCACTTCCCGCGTCATTGGTAAAGCTTGGTTAAAGTATTTCAATGCTTCTTGCGGTTGGGAAATGCTGTAGTACACTGCACCGATATTACTCAAAGTATTAGCTTCCCCAGAGCGATCGCGCACTGACCGCATAATTGGTAAAGCTTGGTTATAGTATTTCAATGCCTCTTGCGGTTGGGAAATGCTGTCGAACACTGCACCCTTATTATTCAAGGTAGTAGCTTCCCCAGAGCGATCGCCCACTTGTCGGCTAATTGCTAAAGCTTGGTCATAGTATTTCAATGCTTCTTGCGGTTGGGAAATGCTCTCGTACACTACACCGATATTATTCAAAGTAGTAGCTTCCCCCGCGCGATTGCCCACTTCTCGCCTAATTGGTAAAGCTTGGTTATAGTATTTCAATGCTTCTTGCGGTTGGGAGATGCTCTTGTACACTACACCGATATTATTCAAAGTAGTAGCTTCCCCCGCGCGATCGCCCACTTCCCGCATAATTGGTAAAGCTTGGTTATAGTATTTCAATGCTTCTTGCGGTTGCGAGATGCTGTGGTACACTGCACCGATATTACTCAAAGTAGCAGCTTCCCCAGAGCGATCGCCCACTGACCGCCTAATTGATAAAGCTTGGTTATAGTATTTCAATGCTTCTGGCGGTTGGGAGATTCTCCAATAGTTAAAACCAATATCATTGAGTGCTAATGCTTCCAGCTTTTTATCTTTTACTTGTCGTGCTATGGCTAGAACCTGTTGCCATGTTTCTATTGCCTGTCGCGCTTTTTCTTGCCGTTGCTGTTGCCTTGCTTCTTGTATAAGTCTGTTTATTTCTTCAACCTGTGAATCTCGACTTTGCCCCCATCTCGGTTGTACCCTCAGCGGCACAGTCAGAGCAGTTAAACACACACCCAAAAACACAACACTGCCGATAAAGAGTTTTATCTTTTTCATAATTCACCAAATTAGATTAATAGAATAGGTATCAAACGCCGAATCTTTTAATCCTTGCAATCTTCTAATGATTCGTCAAAACCGTGTGATATTGAAATTAAATCGCGAGCGCAGCCAAACAACCGCGGACAGAACTTACAGACTCCCACCAAAGAAACCGGTTTTTTTACCGAATTTGCGCGCTACAACGAAATATTTTCGTAAAAAAACCCGGTTTCTGACCTCCCGACGGACTCAATACGGAGTCGCTGCAATTGTCATGGTCTTTTTCTGCACATCAAATTGCATTTCATCGATAACAAATTGTCGTTTATTTTTCCCATCTCCAACGATAACTGACCTGATACTGTCCAACTTGTCATCAGAAAGAACAGACTCTAGGTTCACCACCGCTTGACCTTTATTCGGATCTCGCAAGCGAAAAGCGTTCATGGGAATACCGCGCCAAATCTCTCGACGGATTTTCGCTGGAGTGCGATCGCCCCGAACAACTGGCCCCCCATTACTGTAATAAGCCACCGCACTTTTGGAAAACACGATTTTATCAATTTGACCCAACGGGATCGATCGCTTTTCCTGTCCTGCCTGTATCAATACTTTTTGCTCTTTCTCATCAATCTTTACAACTCGACCGTCTCTTTTTCCGCCGCCTTTCATCACAATTTCTGCTTGCGTCGGCAACGCTAGGGGTATGGGCCCGCTAGCGTTAGCCTGTGATTGTACCGATCGCAAATTCTGTTTCTGGACTTCCTGACTGGCCGCATTAACTTGTGCTGCCATACCCGCTGTTACCGTAAAAAGTGCTACAACTAGAAATGAAAGTGTTTTGCGTTTCATCGTCCCCTAGACCCCCTTCAAGGATAAGCGTTACCCGTGCTAATGTCCTAAAGTTGTACTCCACATCCCTTGAAGGTGATTCCGTGACCGCTTCTCCCCAACCTACTCCCGAATCGAATATTTTAGGCAACTTTGCCAGCGTTGTTGGCTTGCTTGGTGTCGCTTTGTTTTTCACCGGCTGGATTTATCGCTGGTCTTATTTTTACTGCTTTCAGCTAAATGTAATTAGCCTCGATTTACCAGTAGAATCGTTTTTCCTAGTAACGCTTCAGGTGTTTTTAGGCGATGGCTGGACAATACTCAGAAGTGCGATCGCCCTTCTGCTGACAGCCATAGCGATTTACAACAGTTTGTGGTTGTTTAATAGTATCAACACAAAATTTGCGAGTGCAATTAATTGGATAATTACAGGAGGTATTTCCTTCGCTCGGACAAGAAGATTATGGCGAATTACCCGCATTTTGAACTCTTGGCAACAATTTAATCTCAATAGATATAACTCAATCAAATTATTGCGATCGCTCGTTGACGAAATTATCATCGTCGGTTGGGTATTGCTAGTCTTATTCTGGTCAGCATACCACCAAGGTATTGCCGATGCCCGACGCGATGCCGGGGAAAATTCGTCTTTACCCGCAGTTGCCTTAATCGCCAAACAAGACAACATTGCTTTAGGCAGAAAACTCGACGATCCAACACTCCGACTAGACCCCAAAGGATTTAAGGCGATCGGCGATGCAGGTTTATTTGCTGATTTGAGCAAAAGAGATTATACTGATATCAATAATCCCAAAGAACCTAGAGTTTGGCGGTTGCTTTTGGAGAGAGGAAACTGGATTTATCTGTTTCCGGCTTTAACAAAAGAACAGCAAAAAGACCCTAACGCTCGCCCGCCCGTGATGGCTATTCAACAAAGTCAATCCGGCGATCAATTGCTGATAGTCAGTCCCGCACCTTCTCAACCGTCGAAATAAAGTCGGCACGGGTCGATCGCCAAAACCAAAGAAACCGGGTTTTTACCTCATCTGTTGGCTACAACCAAAGATTTTCGTAAAAAACCCGGTTTCTGACTACCGGCGCGTAAGTCCTATCCTGGTATCTTTAAAGGGCCGATCGCACCCACACAACCTCAAACACACCACCCGGAATAAAGCGACACAAAGCCCTCCGCCGATCGTCCGCATCTTGGCGGTTGACAAAACGCGCAATTGTGTAATGCTGAGCATTCGGTAAAATGCGGACGATCGCCCAAGAATGGCGATCGCCCTGCTTTGACTTTTCAGGTGTTTTCAAGAGCGAATTTGGGTTGAGTTCGATCGCGGGGCGATCGGCGATCGTCGGAGAATCGGCTTTTCTCAGAGAGTTGAGGTAGCGGGCGATCGTACTTCCTTTGAGATTCGCCCCGACACGCAGAATCAGAAACACCGCCAAGCTTTCGATCTCTGGCCCAGTCATGCGCGCGCGATCGGCCTCAAAATCCTCATCTGAGTAGCTGCGGATACCCGACAGCAGTTGCGTGATGCCAAAGTCATCTAAAGCTTGTTGATAGCCGCGGGTATATTCGCTCTCGTCGCTTCCAGGCTGTACCATAGAGATTGCCTCCTTGCTTATTTAGGGGCCAGAAGCCAGCGACGAACTTTCCTAGGGATGACGCTGGCTTTTGACTTGTTCACAGTATATCACTTAAACGCCACATATATGTAACGTAAATGACGTATACTCGACAAGACAGTCCAGATACAGCACAATGACGATCGCCCTAAACAAAAAAATACTGAGCCTCGGATGACCAAACGCTTAACCACTTATTTGGCTGATGGAATCTATGACATCCTCGAAGAGTGGGCAGAGAGGGAACGCCGTTCAATCAGCAGCTTATCAGCATTCCTTTTGGAGCAAGCAGCCAGAGAACATCAAAAGGAAATGCAAAAACAGCCCCCGCCATCGGATGAAAAGCAGGAGAAAAGTTGACTGAGGTGTGGGCGATCGCGCTTTCAACAAATATGAAATTTATCGGCATCCATTTAGGTTGGAGTTCGGAAGCCAGCGGTTTGTGCTGTTTGAATTGGCAAAATAACCAATTGCAATTTATAGAGTGCGATCGCCCCCACTGACAAAACTAAAGCATTTGGACACAAAACCAGAGGTTTGAAACATAAATTTTCGCCCCTCTGCCTACCCCCTAAATATCTCGCCCAAACATCACATCACCCGTCTCCCGCAGGTATCCGCACAGTGAAAATAGACCCTTTCCCCTCTTCGCTTTCTACCAAAATTTCCCCGCCCATCATCTGACAGTAGTAGCGACTAAGTGTCAGCCCCAATCCGGCGCCATCGTACTGTCGCGCCGCTGAAGAGTCAGCTTGCACAAAAGCTTCAAACAAGTTGTGTTGTTGTTCTTCCGACATTCCAATTCCGGTATCTTTAACAGAGAAACAAATCCAATCGGAGTCTTGAACATTCAGCAGGGGACAAGCAATTGCCCCAGAATAAGTTTCATCGGCCACCATTGAATTGTCAATCGCCGATCGCCCTGCGGCATTCAATTTTCCACTTCCTGCAATGCGCTTCACACTCACTTTCACCCTCCCGTTTTTGGTGAATTTCGCAGCATTACTCAACAGGTGCATCAAAACCTGCCGCAATTTTTTGAAATCTGCGTGTATTATGCCCACAGTTCGATCGCACTCAATCTCCAAAACATTGCCATTTTTCTCTACCAACGGTTTCGCCGCACTCGCAACATTATCAACCAGGGATTCGATGTCAAACTCCTGGATTTCGAGTTTCATACTCCCCGCTTCTATTTTTGACAAATCAAGGATATCGTTAATCAAAGATAGCAGATGCGCGCCTGCTTTTTCAATCTTCTGCAAATCGGGTACAAACTCATCAAATCCCGCCTCCTGGGCATCTTCTGAAAGTAGTTGACTGTAGCCGATAATCGCATTTAAAGGCGTCCGCAATTCGTGGCTCATATTTGCTAAAAACTGGCTTTTAGCAGTGTTAGCAGCGACGGCGACTTCCTTAGCTTGTTCTAATTCTTTCGTATGTCCCGAAACCCGCTCGATTAGGTGATTGAGAGAGGCAGCCAGAGAGCCGATTTCGCCTTGGCCGGTGACAGGTGCTCGCAAGTCAAAATTAGACTCAGCAGCTACTTGTTGGGCCACCTGAGTGACGCTGATCACAGGTTTGGCGATCGCCCGGCTCGTCCGATAAGCGACCATTCCAGCCACCACTACCGACACCAGCATACTAATAATAATTATGGCTTTTTCCATTCCTTGGGCGTCTTCCATCACTTCACCGCCTTGGCCCTCTTGCTGCTGGGCAATATCGAGGATTTTACTCAATTCCTCAAGGCTAATGTTGATCTGTTTTACACCTTCTCCGCTTTCGATGGCGAGCAATTTTCTGGCCGACTCTATCTCCCCAGGCGATAGTTGCGATTGCTGGATTTTCTGCAAAGTTGACTGGAGAGTATCGGCGTATGCTTCTAAATTTTTTGTGCAATCTTGCAGTAAAAACTTGAGAACTTCCGGTTGGGCTGCCAGCCAAGCAGGTTGGCTGTCGGCAAACTTTTCTATACGCAACCGCAGATTTTTTGCCTTAACAATACTCTGAACCAACTGCTCTTCTTGCTGTTTTAGCTTTGCCGAATTATCTACAAAAGAATCTAGCTGTGAACCCTGCAGTTGAGCCGCCAGCGCCGCATCTTTAAAATTGCCGAGCAATTGCGCTTGTAGGTGAGCATCATTGAATTGCTTTAATCCTTGTCCTTGGTAGTAATCGGCAATCACCAGTCCGCTCAGCGATCCGAAAAAGCCGATTCCTATGGCCAGCAAATACCCGTAGCCAATTTTTTTATGGATAGGCAAACCGCCAATTTGGGATGGCAAACTTTGGCTGACTTTTAAGAATATTTTTTCTACAAAATCATGAGGGTGCTTTTTTTTATTCACCGTGTCTACAGAAGCCACTTCTCCAGAAATAAAAACTGGGATCTGTTTACCTAAAGTGGTATTTTTTGAGTTAACCTTTCGTGTTTTCACATCTTGTTTCGGCGAGTTAAATGGTTCTAAGTCGGGATTGAATTCCCCCTGGTCTTCCCAAACGGCAACCGACAAACTTGCTTCGTGTCCTGTTTTTTTTAGCAAGTTAATTTTTGACATATGCAACCGCTGTCTTCTGTTAAAATCTACCACGCTCTTAATTTCTCCAAACGGAAAAGCTTGTCTATTTGACCGTAGACATCTGCGAAAAAGCATCTGAAACTCTTGTCGAGTCAGAGGAGAAACTTAAATTCGGTTGATGTCTAAGAGATAATTAGGCTGTTGATGACTGTTGCCAAATTACTTTTTCAACCCGTAAAAGTCTGCAGCAGGCAAAAAAAAATAAAAATTTATACCCGCAGTGAATTATCCCCGCGTGGAATGTTACAGGCAGAAAATTCTCTCTGACCTGTTTTGCCTGTGAGTAGCCCAAAGCTGATATTGTCTGTTGACAATGCACCCGATTCCTTCGCTTTGGGCTTTGGCTGCCAGCAATGCGACGATTGCTTGACGGTTTTTGTTCAGCATCCCACAACTTCTTAGCACAGAATGTCACAAATGCAGCAGCCGATCGAACTTTTTGCACCCTGGCGATCGACTTTTGGCATCGTTGCCCCGCACAGACAAGTCTGAGGTGAAGTGTCGTTAGTTGAGTATAACTGTAGCGCTTGCGAAAAGAAACCGGGTTTCTGCGAGTCAATCGATTTTAGATTTTAGATTTTAGATTTTAGATTTTAGATTTTAGAATTGAAGCATTGACCCCACGGATGAATCCGGGGGCTTGTATCCTCGATGCTTTCGGTCAACTGTTGGCGATTGCGAGTTCTGGAGTTGCGGTGGTCAATTCGATCGCCAGTGCTAGCTTACCGTCTCTACCCAAAGCTTCATCGGCCAAGTGTACCATCCAGCGATTCGGCTTGGCTTGGGGTCTGGCGGCGAGAACAACAGTCCAAGCTTCCCGTTCCTTGCCGCGACCCAACAGCGCAGCACAAACAGTCAAAGCTGTGGCCGTTGAACGGCTGATCCCACTTTGGCAGCAGATGAGCAAACTGCCTCCCTGTGGCGACATTTTGAGGGCGAAGTCAATAATTTTCAGTACATCCTCAAGGGTAGGCAAGATTTGATCGGGGTCGTCAACGGGGGTGTCGAGGTCGTTAAACTCCAGGCACATTCGGTTCGGGATTCGATCGAAAGTTTTGGGTTCGGGCAAGCCCGGACTGCCGATCGAGATCAGGTATTTAATCTCCCGCCCCGCAGCGCGGTCAACAATGTATTCGCTGGCTTCTGCTTGCGAAGCAATCAGGATTTTCGGCAGTTTTTCACTCGATAAATCTGCAGAGACTGAGGAATCAAAATCAACTGTTTCTGCCTCAGTCCTGACATCCGCCAAATATTGGGCAGCCAGCGCCCGAACGTCAGCAAATTCGCGATTTAAAGCTGTTTCCAGAGCCAAAATAGCAGCCGTTGAGCCAATTTGACCGAGGGATTTAACAGCGTTTTGGCGCACTCCAGAAGTTTCGTCTCCCAGCAGCCGCAGCAAACCTGCCACAGCTTCCTCTGTCCCAATTTCCCCCAAAGCAGCAGCAACTCTCCACCGCACATAAGATTCGCTGTCGCCAATTGCGCTCGCCAGTCCCGCGATCACCATTTTTTGCAATTTCGCATCTCCCTCTGTATTGATGTTCCCAAGGGCCACCGCCGCCCTGCCGCGCACGAAAATGTCTCGATCCGAGAGCGACCCGATTACCGCCACCATAGCCACCTCGCTGCTGATTTCTCCCAAAGCAGAAACTGCACTGCCGCGTACGTCTGAGTCGTCATGGTTGAGGGCTTGTACCAGCCCGGCCACAGCCGTTTCCGTGCCAATTTGTCCCAAGGCCTCGGCGGCCCTCAAAGAAACTGCATAGGAGTCGGGATCGTCGTGAAGCAATTCTATTAAGCCGGGTACTGCCTCACAATCGCCGATTTTCCCCAAAGCCGCCGCCGCCCTAGCGCGGACGATGTGATTTTCGTCTCTGAGGGCATTCAGCAGCGCGGGAACTACCTCAGAGACACCTATTTTTCCACAGTTGACGGCCGCCCGCCAGCGCACCTCGGAGTCTTGGTGTTTGAGGGCTTTCAGCAGCGCGGGGACGGCTGTTTTCCGGTTAATTTTGCCCAAAGCCCAAACAGCCCAGGCGCGCACCCTAGAGTCTGGGTGTTTGATGGCTTTGAGCAGTGCTGCGGCGGCTGGTTTCGAGTCAATTTCTCCTAAAGCCCAAGCAGCCCAAGCTTGGATTTGGGAATCTTTGGATTCGAGCGATCGGGCTAATTCAATTACTGCTGCTTCGGAGCCGATTTTGCCGATCGCTCGAATCCCCTCAAGGCGCACTGCACTTTCTTTGTGGTTCAATGCAGCCACCAGCATCGGAATTGCCATATCCGAACTTGTTAAGGCCAGCAGTTGAATTTTTAGCAGCGGCGAAGTGGGGATTTTGTCGATTAATTTTATGGTGGTTGTTTGAAATTCTGGCTTTACCGTTCCTGCTAGCTTCGAGCCGAGTTTTAAATTTACTTTTAGAGCTAATTTTACTGCCCGCAAAGCCAGACTTTGCTGTTCTACTTGCGGCAATAGAGTCGCCAAAGTCCGCATCCCTTGTTTTTGTTTCAAATATTTTTGATGGAATTGAGCATCGCTGAGCTCGGGTAGCTGTTGGATGAGGCTTGCTGCTGAGTTCACTGATTTATCCTAATATTTTGGCGAGCGGTTGAGATTGCTCTTTTAAACCGTATTTAAAAAATATGGCGTCTACAAAACGCTACTTCTAAAAAAAAGCTTGCACCCACTTCTAAAATATGTCTTATTCCACTATTTTTGCAACTCCCCAATTATTAATTATCGGGTTTGTTTGGGCGATCGGCTTGACAATTAGTTGCGCTTGCTGATTGGCATCGCTGGGTTTTGAGATAGCCTAACTCTGCTATATTATTTTATCCTCACATCTTGCACCATTGTCAGCAACAGGCAAGATAGCTGTTCCACAAGAAAACTCACCCTTTGTGGAACAGCCATCTTGCCTGTTCATCAAAGCTTATTGAGAATGGTGCAACATCTTATTTTATACCCACTTGGTTTGAAATAGCGATCGGCGCGGTTGACAATCAAGCATCCAGGATACAAGCCCCCGGATTCATCCGTCCAGAAATAAAAAACCTGTATCCGATGAAAGTTGCCCCCCGAATTTATCCGTGGGGTCAATACTTCAATCTAAAATCTAAAATCTAAAATCTAAAATCGGTTGACTGCAGCCAACCGGAAACAGCTTGATTGCGGGACAATCTCTCAACGAGCATAGGGCCCTTTTTTCAAAACCTTAGCCAAAGCGTTATCGTTATCTCGCAAACCTTCGTAAAAAAACATCACTTCTCCTTGAATGCCACAAGAGCGGTTGTAAGCAATTACTTGCAACAAAAGTTCGGGAGTTATGCTATATTTGCTGCCTCGATTCGTCAACAAAATACCGGGCGACACGCACTTTACTTGCTGCCCGCTAAGCTGTCCCGACATCATTTTATCGACCAATTGTTTGTAAGCATTAAAATCGCGACGATAAAACTGCGGGTGAAGCAGATCCACCAAATTTTTGTCAACCCAAGCTTTAGAATCTTGCAAATATTCCACCAGCCCCCAGTCATAAGGACTCGGCGACATCGATAGCAACAAATCAGGATTAATAGCTTTCACTTCTCGGTGTAAACGAGCTACAAACTCAGTAATAATATTAGCACGCCACTGTAGCCAATGTTGTTCTTTACAATCCGACGGCGCTGCTCTACCGCACTCTTCTCGATAGCGTTTAACCGTTTTTTCGTCGTAACCGCCTTCTACGGGAAACGCAATGCGATCGTCTCCTTGAACTCCGTTTACCGGATAATTCTTAGCAACTTCCAGCATCAACCCCAGCACAAAGTCTTGCACTTCCGGGTCAAGAGAATTCATCCAGTCAAAGTTATTTTTTTTAAGTAAATTGCCGCTGGCATCACGGGCGATCCACTCAGGTTTTTTCGCCAGCAAATGACCGCCCTTGCGATTGTAAGAACTCACAAATCCGTATTCAAAACAAGGAATTACTTTTAAACCAACTCTCTTTGCCTCAACACATATTTCTGCTAAGGGGTCGCGACCTTGATAGCGCGAGTCAATTTCCACCCCAAATTTTTCTCGCATAATTTGAGAAGGATAAGCCGTATAACCCTGGCTCCAAATTATAGGAAAAACGGTATTAAATCCCGTATCGGCGAGAAAGTCCATTGCCTCAGCAATTCGCTCTTTTGATGTGAGAACTTTGGAGTCAGTGCTGGTTATCCAAACGCCGCGAATTCCACCAGGATTGTTAGTCGCAAACGAACTGGGCAGCGTTGCTGGATTTGGTGCAGAAAATCCAGTCGTCGCCAACCGCTGTTGGAGGGAAGAGGCAAAATTGCGAATTGCTGATTGGAAAGGTGTGAAAAATCGCATTTATTCTTTTTTTTTTGAAGTTGGGTACTGAACCCGCTACGTTATTATTGATTGGTAGCACCCGGTATTATTTATGGATAAGATGGGTCTAAGAATACCCGATATTATTAATTATGGATAAGGTGCGCAGTGCGCACCCTACATTGATTGGTAGCACCCGATATTATTTATGAATAAGGTGCGCTGCGCGCACCCCAAAATTGTACTATCCAGCTACTCCCGACAACTTCTGGCTCAAAGCTTCTTTCAAAAGTTCTGCCTTATCAGTTTCCTCCCAAGGCAAATCTAAATCAGTGCGTCCGAAGTGACCGTAAGCCGCCACATCTTGATAGAAACGGCCGCCTCTTTCTGCAGGCAAATTCTGCAAGTTAAATGCCTGAATGATTCCCGCAGGACGCAGTTCAAAATGCTGCTTCACAACTTCTAAAAGGCGATCGTCATCAACTTTTCCAGTGCCAAAAGTTTCGATCATCATGCTAACCGGCCGCGCAACGCCGATCGCATAACTCAACTGCACTTCGCACTTTTGGGCTAAACCAGCCGCTACGATATTTTTAGCAACGTAGCGACAAGCATAAGCCGCGCTGCGGTCTACCTTGGTGGGGTCTTTCCCAGAAAAAGCGCCGCCGCCGTGACGGGAATAGCCGCCGTAGGTATCCACAATAATTTTGCGGCCCGTCAAACCCGAATCTCCTTGAGGTCCGCCGACCACAAATTTGCCGGTGGGGTTGACAAGGAAGCGAGTTTCTGCATCCGGCTTCACGCTAATATCGGCAAACACAGGTTGGACGATAGCAGCCCAAAGGTCTTCTTTGATTTTGGCTTGAACTGCGGCTGTGTCTGTGATGTCGCCGATCGTTTCGGTGTGCTGCGTAGAAATTAAAATCGTATCTATGCCAACCGGTTTGCCGTCCTCATAGATGACTGTAACTTGGCTTTTGCCGTCGGGACGCAGGTAAGATAACTGACCGGTTTTGCGGACTGCTGCCAGTTGACGGCAAATCCGGTGCGCTAAACTGATCGGCAGAGGCATCATTTCCGGCGTTTCGTTGCAAGCAAAACCGAACATCAAGCCTTGGTCGCCAGCGCCAATGGCGTCTAATTCCTCTTCACTCGATTGTTCCCGGCTTTCCTGGGCTGTATTCACCCCTTGAGCAATATCGGGAGACTGAGCATCAAGAGCCACCAACACCGAGCAGCTATTGGCCGAAAAGCCGTTGTCAGCGTGGATGTAGCCAATATCGGCTATTTTTTTCCGGGCTAATTCTATGTAATTTACTTGAGCTTTAGTGGTAATTTCGCCCGTCAGCAACATTAAGCCGGTGTTGACGACAACTTCCGCTGCGACGCGGCTTTTGGGGTCTTCGGTCAGTAAGGCATCTAAAATCGTATCTGAAATTTGATCGCAGATTTTATCGGGGTGGCCTTCAGTGACGGATTCAGAGGTAAACAGGTAGCGGCGTGACAATGATTATTTCTCCTTAGATAGCGGCTCTTCCTGCGCGACATCGACGACCAACGAGTTATTTTTCAGGTAAAGGCTCAGAATGAGCGCGTCTGGGCTACCGTCGAATTTTTGTCGGTCTGCAGAGCCGTGTTGAAGCAGGGTTTGAGACTGGGTAAAGTGACACTACTATAGCAAAGTCAGTTCCGGGAAGTCCCTAAAAAGTTAGATTTTTTAGGATTGTCGATCGATCTTGGACACCGCTGGTCTACCTCCTAACCTGACAAAGGTTGACGCGCAGTAAGATACAGTCAGGGTATCGCCTTGTGCAATGACTATGGCTGGACTCCAAAAATCACCAAACTTGATCCAAACAATTGCCGACCTAGAATTTCCCGGCGGCCCCATACCGCTTGGCTCTCCATTTTATATTGAGCGCTCAGGGGCCGAAGCCTTGGCCTGTGCAGAAATTAGCAAACCCGGAGGCCTTGTTCGCATTAAAGCTCCCAAAAAAATGGGCAAAAGTTCGCTGATGCTGCGGATAATTGACGCGGCAGTCGATCGTGGATACCGCACAGTAACTTTAGACTTTCAGCAAGCCGACACAGCGGTTTTTGCTAGTTTAGATAAATTTTTGCGCTGGCTTTGTGTCAATGTCGCTCGGCAACTCAAACTCGAACCAAATATTGATGAATTCTGGGATGAAGATATGGGCAGCAAGGTAAGCTGCACTATTTACTTTGAAAACTATTTGCTACAACAAATTGACAGTCCTATTGTCTTGGCGATCAACGAAATAAATCGGGTATTTGAACGCACCAATATTGCTCAAGATTTTCTTTCAGTGATCCGTTTTTGGTACGAACAAGCTCGTGCTAGCAAAATTTGGCAAAAACTCCGCACCGTTGTCATTCATTCGGCAGAAAATTATATTGCTTTGAATGTTAATCAATCTCCATTTAATGTAGGAATGCCGATTAAACTCTCAGAATTTACTGCGGAACAAGTTCAAGATTTGGCGGGCCGATACGGACTAAAGTGGAGCGATCGCGCTCCGATACAGCAATTAATGAACATGGTAGGCGGGCATCCTTATTTAGTGCATTTAGCGCTGTATCACCTGGCAATTTTGCAACAAAACCGCCTGTCCGTCGATGGGGATGAGCCTGGGGAGGAACTGGGGCGATCCGAGTTGGAAGAACTGTTAACAGCAGCTCCTACTCACAGCGGAATTTATAGCGACTACTTGCAAAATCAGTCGATCGCCATTCAACAGCAGCCCGAACTCGCCTCCGCATTCCAACAAGTTATCGATGCTAAAAATAGCATTCACCTCGAACCTTTGATGGCTTATCAGTTAGACAGCATGGGACTGGTCAAATTAGAGGGAAATAACTGTAGTTTGTCTTGCGAATTATATCGCCTGTATTTTCAAGGACAAAATTTGTGCGAGGACAAGTGGTCAGTGGTTCGTTTTGAGCAGTTGCAGCAAGAAAATCAAAGGCTGCAAGCTTTGGTGAATGTGGACGAACTTACTCAAATTGGTAACAGAAGGCATTTTGATAGTTGCTTGCGAACCGAATGGGAACACATGGCTCGCGAGGGGTCTCCGATATCTTTAATTCTGTGCGACCTCGATTATTTCAAAATATATAATGATACCTACGGACATCAAGCTGGAGATGATTGTTTGCGATTGGTAGCTCAGACAATTCGCCGATCGCTCCAGCGTCCTGCTGATGTAGCTGCTCGCTACGGTGGCGAGGAGTTTGCTGTGATTTTACCTGAAACTGATGCGTCGGCGGCTGTGGTTGTTGCCGAACAAATTAGAGCGAAAGTGAAAGATTTGAATATTGTTTTTAACCCGAAGAGTCTTGACGGTCTGCCTAATTCTGTGGTAACGATTAGTTTGGGAATTGCCAGCGTTGTTCCGAGCGAGGAAAATGATGCAATAACGCTGCTACTGGCGGCTGATGAGGCTCTTTATGACTCGAAAAGGCAGGGGCGCGATCGGCTCACTATGAGTACGCTTTTAAATTTTCGATTTGCTACTGTTAATTAGGTATTTCCTGGGAAATATAATTCGTTTCTACACATACAAAGTCCGCCTGCGCGGACTCTAAAAAAACGATAGTTGAGAACTGGATTTGATATTAATAGCGGGGGACGGTTCGATCGACCACCATTGAGTAAGCATCAATGCCGCCAACGACATTTTTAACGTTGGTAAATCCTCGCTCGGTTAACCAATGGCACATTTGAGCCGATCGCACTCCGTGATGGCACAGAACTAGGGTTTCTTTGTCGCGATCGAGTCTAGCGTCAATTTCACCAGACCATTCGGCAAACTTGCTCAGCGGAAAAGCTACAAATCCCGGCAGCGCCGCGAGTTCAATTTCGTAAGGTTCCCGCACGTCTACAAGCTGCAATTTCTCAGCATTGGTTTCGGCTAATTTGCGACCTAATTCTTCGACTGTAATTTGAGCAAAAATTTCTGACATTTGATTATAAAAAAGTAGTTATCAGTCAATCGATTTTAGATTTTAGATTTTAGATTTTAGATTGTTAACAGTCAACAGTCAACAGCGATGCCCTCAACAGTCAACTGTTAACAGTGATTAATTGAGGGGCGAAGGCGGTGGAATTAGCTCCACAGGAGGGGTAGGTGCAGGAGGCCCATCCAACTGGCTCACGCTGCCCCTCGGGTCAAGACAAGTGGCGATTAACCTGTCAGTTGCAAAATCGAGCCTGCCGCTCAAACCGACTACGCATTCAGCAAACTGTTGTGGCAATAAACTGCGGCGGCATCCATCAAGCACTACCAGGGGAGCCGCAGGTTGAGTTCGACTTTTGCCGTTAATATTCACTACGCAAGTAGCCAATTCCTTGGGACGCCTCACCCGCCTACAGCTAGAGAGCGCTTCGACACCAGGAATATTGGTTTTGCGGTTGATTTGGAGAGCGCATTTAGATATGTCGCGGGGGTGGAGCGCGTCAGCACAAGCGGCGGCGGCGACCTCTGCTCCCACTCCGGCTTCGATTAGTTCCAGGGCGCAGACGCGATAGGGATTCCTAGAGCGAGGGATTCTAATAGTGATGGCTGAGGCTGGCGAGATTGGCAGTGCTGTGGCTAACAAACCAAGTGCTGCTAGCTGCGTGCCGAGAGCCAAAATCCAGCGCGCGGTAGGGCTTGAGCCTGTCGGTGCTGGCTTTGGGGAAGAAGTGCGGGAGAAATTGTGGTTGTGCATGGCAGATCCAGTAGTGAGTTTTTTTGCCTGATTGGGGCGATCGAGCGATCGGCTTTTCCTTGAGAATTTACCGCACATTATGGATCGCGCTGCGGTCGATCGTTTTTTTATCGATATTTGTTGGAATTTTGACCGTTACTAACATATAATATAGAGTCTGCATAAAATTGCATACAGATATTAGAGAGGAAAATAAATGTCTCGATATCGAGGCCCCCGATTGAGAATCGTCCGTCGCCTGAAAGAGTTGCCGGGTCTAACCCGCAAAACCCCCAGACGAGATTATCCGCCTGGACAGCACGGTCAAAACCGCAAAAAGCTCTCTGAGTATGCGGTTCGCTTGCAAGAAAAGCAAAAACTCCGTTTCAATTACGGTGTGACGGAACGCCAACTGCTCCGTTACGTCCGCAAAGCCCGCCGTGTCACGGGCTCCACAGGTCAAGTGTTACTGCAATTTTTGGAAATGCGCTTGGACAATACTGTGTTTCGGATGGGAATGGCTCCAACCATTCCGTCCGCTAGACAATTGGTAAATCACGGTCACATAACTGTCAATGACCGTGAAGTCAATATCGCCAGCTATCAGTGCAAGCCTGGTGATGTGATTGCGGTGAAAAATAGAGAGCGCTCGCGCACAATGGTAGAAGCTAATCTCAAAGACCCAGGCTTGGCTCACTTGCCCAATCACTTGGAATTTGATAAGCAAAAACTAATTGGCAAAGTTAACGGCGTTATCGAACGCGAGTGGATTGCTCTACAGATTAACGAACTGCTAGTGGTGGAATACTACTCACGGCAAGCTTAAGTTATTAGTCATCAGTCGTTGGTCATTAGTCATCAGTTGGTTGCTAGCAGAATAATTAATAATTGGGTAGGAACCCAGTTATTGATTAATTGCTACTGAATAATGAGGACTAAGGACTGAGGACTAAGAATTCATAATTTTCAACACTCCCACCCCTAAAAAGGGATGGGATTTTTTGAAGGTTTCGCTTCAAATACCCCTAAGCTTTTCTGCTATTTCCTTGAATTTTTTAAGGGTACTTAAACAATAAACCTATTGCAAAAGTCTGGACGCGATAATTTTTAGGAAAATGCCAACTGTACCGTTCAGGGGGCAACAAGCGCCTCCAAAGCAAAAGCATTACAATACAGTGAAGTTAAACTTCGGAGTTTGACTCTGAATAGGTTAAATTTTTTAAACTTTTGTAACAATTGCCAATATAGTCCTACAGCAGTTGGGTATCTAATCTATAGTCGGGATGTGGAGGTTATAAGGACTATGAAATACATTAAGTTTCAAAGAATTGCTCTAACCGCGGCTCTGATCGGTGCGACTATAGCCGGTTTTAACAGCACAGTTATGGCACAGGAGGCGTTAGAGTCTACAAAGACTATTAGTGGGAGAATCGATGATTCATCACCTCCTGTTTTTATTTCTGGTAAATTTCGTCCGGGAAGAGAGTACACCTTTCAAGCTGTAGCAGGTGATGATATTAAAATCACAGCTGCTCGCGATCAAGGCTCTGCAATTGATATTGCGTTAATGGTGTATCCGCCCAATCAGCAACCTATAGAGGCTAAGGCGACAAACTTAAATGAAGGTACAAAGGTAGTTTTTTTGCAAAACTCTATTGAAACTGGAGGGACGTGGAAAGTTCGTGTATTTTATAAAAACGATAAACCTGGAAACTACAGCATCACCCTTCTTATTAAACGCAATGGTGCTGTGGTGCAACCCGCCGATCCCTATATTGCAACGATCAATAGTTGGGGAGCAACTCGCGTCGATTGTAATGCAGGGACTGCTGTGGTTAGGATTGCTTTTGAAGCGAACAAAGCTTACTGCATTCAACCGACTCCAGCAGTACCCGCTGGGAACTACACCTACGATCGCACAACGGGAGAAATTTTGCCCCAGAATGCTGTTTCCCCAACCCCTACCACTCCTGGGCCCGTCAATACACCGCCTGACGAGGGACCACCATTCTGAGTTGTTGTTACAAGCCGTAACAAGTTGCGGATTAATTGATAGTAACAACTCGATGACCTGGGTGCTTTTATTCAATGCTTTCGCTTATATTATTAGGAAAAAAACATCATGAAATCTCCATCGCTCGCTTCCCTTTCATGTTTAGCAATGGCTGTCGCAGGTATGGTGACGTTAACCAGTGAAGCCCAAGCTCAACGACTTGGGCCTGCTCCTAACGGCATCCCAGTTTCACGCCCAGCAATGACAACTGTTCGTTGTACAGGTACAGTAACAGTCGCTGAAAAGAATGGCGTCCGAAGAACCGTTATTAAATGGGATACAGATTACTTTGGAGAGCCATATTCTCCTGAAACCCGCTGCCAAATTGTTTCCTCTAAACTGCACAATGCAGTCATGGCGAATGGAGGAAGTTTTAGAGGAATGAGTTTTTTTAGTGGAGTTGTCAACGGGGAACTGGTCGTTTGTATTCTAGGGACAGGTCAATCAGGGTGCAACTCCGGCAATTTCTTGTTTACCCTCAAGCCAGAAAATCGACGTCGCGTTGGACAAATTCTGCAAGATTTAACGAATTTTTCAGTAACAGGATCGAGTAGTATTGTGGAAGATAGTGGTGAGGGAATAAAAGTTGATATCAGTGATTTAGACCAGGAATTAGGAACTTCCGACCCGTCCTATGCACCTCAGTCTCCCTCTCAACCTGAACCCAACGAGACGGGGTTCTAATCTCCGCTCGTAATTAATCCCCAAAAATTAACCAGAAAGAATCTTTTGTAGGGGCTGTCCTGTAGAGGCATCCCCTACTCTTTTAAACTTGATGTTGATTGGCTCACAATGGAATTATTATCTACCTTAATTGGGTTACAATTATTCGTCGTTAGTCCGGTATTGAGGGAATTGTCAAGGGGCTGGGGGATTCCATTTCCAACTCATCCCCAGAGTTCAATCATTAATACCGCAACCGTTCAACCCTCCCAAACACTAACTTCCCGTTTACCGGCAGTCGGGGTATCAGTTCCTGAAATTGCTAGACAAGTTACCGTTAGAATCCTAACAGAACCCGGTTTAGGATCGGGTGTAATTATCGATCGCCAAGGACAAACCTATACAGTATTGACTTGCTATCATGTTGTGGAGAATAGCTATGACAGCCAATACACGGTTCTTACCTCAGACGGTCAATCCTATCACGCTGAATGGCTGCGGTCTGTTCAGTTCGCAAACTTAGATTTAGCCTTAGTTCAGTTTACCAGTAATCAATCCTATCGAGTCGCTACCATAGATTTACAACCCCTTGCACTCGGAGAATTAGTTTATGCCTCTGGATTTCCGAATTGGTATTGGCCCAACCAAAATTCACCTTTAAGTACAAAGGATTGGGGAAATAAAGCATACCGTTTAACGGTGGGAAAGGTGGGAATGTTATTGAAGCGAACGCTTCCCCAAGGATACCAACTCGGTTACACCAATGAAGTTGAAAATGGCATGAGTGGAGGGCCAGTTTTAAATCAATATGGTCGATTAATTGGCATTAATGGCCGCCTTAAGTATCCGTTTCAAGGAATTGATGTCTTTAAATTTGAGGATGGAACCGTTCCTTCAGAAGACCTATTTCAACAAATGGAAGCCTTAAGTTGGGCGATTCCCATTTCGCGGTTTCAGAAACCCAAAACTCCTCCGGCTTCAGAAACATTATTTTAGAAATCTGAGCAAGAGTTTTTATACAATTAGAATTGATGATATTAACAATTAGGATTCTCTCCCGTCGAGGCTCTAACATTTTATCGCTGTTTTTAGCGTTAATTACAGCGATCGGCTTAATTCTATTAAGTTCACCTTCTCAAGCAATTATGCCCGATGATATCGATGCGATGTCTTCCCAAACCACAGTTTTAATTGGGGAAGCTTTAAAAAAAAGTGATGGAGGGCTAGAAACATTTAATCCCGGTTCGGGTGTGATTGTTGCCCGCAGTGGTAATACTTATTATGCAGTCACCAATACCCACGTTGTTAAACAACCTAACACTGAAGGTCTTTGGGGGGTTGTGACCTGGGATGAAAAATTTCATGAAGTTCGCGATGTTGGGGATAATATCACTCGATTTGGGAACTATCAGTCTAGGGAGTTACCAATCGGAGGATTTGACCTCGCCTTAGTCAAATTCACCAGTAATGATAATTATCCAATTGCTGTTATGAGTAATTCTGAACAGATTCAAGTTAATGAGCAAGTTTATCTATCCGGTTGGCCTAAACCAGAAGGAGGGGTTGCTGGTACTGTGCGTGTTTTTAGTCCAGGTAAGTTAGTTAAAGTTGATGATACTCCCTTTTCAAATGGGGGGTATAACATTATGTATGATAACTGGACTAAACCGGGGATGAGTGGCAGTCCAGTTTTTAATCAAAATGGAGAATTAATCGGGATTCATGCTGCTGGAAGAAGACAAGGGGATAATTACTGCATCGATCGCGAGTTAAATCTTAGTAGTAGTTGTGGAATTCAAGCGGTTTATTTGATTAGTCAAATTGAAGCTAAGCAGAT
Organism: Microcoleus sp. AT9b-C3; assembly: GCF_036705485.1. NCBI lineage: Bacteria > Bacillati > Cyanobacteriota > Cyanophyceae > Oscillatoriales > Microcoleaceae > Microcoleus > Microcoleus sp. AT9b-C3. Next base: position 34,327 of record NZ_JAUBUR010000039.1, read on the forward strand.
TAGACTAGCTTTTAATCCGCCACCTGTCAATCCTTCGGTAATTGCTAAAGGAAGAGCAAATAAAGCTGAAGCCGATGTCATTGAGGATGTGTATAAAATATTTAATCGTGTAGAATCACAACTCAGAGATTGTCCAACCGGAGTTCTTATTGATGAATCTGGATGTCAAAGTTGGTAGTGGTAAAAAAGTAGCGATTTTTGCCTTCTCGATTATTTTCTCTAAATCATTGAATCTTACTCAAAAAAAGATTTAATGACAACATTGAATTCTCACAACTCTCTACCAATCTAAAAACAATGAAAAACTTAACCTTACTTCCCAGCAATAACCTCATTTCAGGTTTAGATAGTAATAACAACAGCCCACTTGAGACAGCGGGATTAGCAACTTTAACGAATAACTTGAAGTTTGCTCAACAAATTAATAGTCCTGGCCCAGGACCTTTACCTACTTTTACTGGCCGTATTCAAGGAACAAAATTTACCAACGATCTCAATCGTAACGGAATTTTTGAACCGGGAGAGGATCAACCTCAGCCGGGTGTTACCATATTTTTAGATCTGAATAACAATGGTCAACTGGATGGAGGAGACTTACAAACCCAAACAGATAGTTTAGGTGGTTATTCCTTCTCAAATTTACCCCCCGCCACCTATACTGTTCAAGAAATTGTTCCCCCAGGTTTCGAGCGTGTTACTCCAGTTCAAGCTGTTACTGTTGCTAATGGGACCGCTAACTTTGACATTGTTAATCGTCAGAATTTTGTACAGCCACCACCAATTTTCACTGGCCGTATTAGTGGAAGAAAATTTAACGATCTCAATCGTAACGGAAGGCTTGAAGCGGGATCAGATCAACCTCAGTCAGGTGTCACCCTATTTTTAGATCAGAATAGCAACGGTCAACTCGATAGCGGAGAATTACAAACTCAAACAGATAGTTTAGGTGGTTATTCCTTCTCAAATTTACCCCCCGCCACCTATACTGTTCAAGAAATTGTTCCCGCAGGGTTCACTCGTGTTACTCCAGTTCAAGCTGTTACTGTTGCTAATGAGACCACTAACTTTGATATTCTTAATATTGCACAAACACCACCAACTGTCACTGGTAGTATTAGTGGCAGGAAATTTAATGATATCAATGCTAACGGAATTATTGACGTAGGAGAACCAGGAATTCCAGGATTTACTATTTACATCGATCTCAACAGAAACAACATCTTTGATAGCAGTGAACCCTCAAGACTAACAGATGCCACAGGTTCCTATCAGTTCAATGACTTACAACCCGATACTTACACACTTCGGGAAGTCCAACAACCGGGTTTTGTAGCCACTCAGGTTCCTGATCCAGTTACAATTCCTCTTTCTACGAGTGCGACAGTTGCTAATTTCACAAATATCAACTTTGGAAATCGTCGTGACACTGGCAGTATTAGTGGCAGGAAATTTATTGATGTCAACAATGACAGGACTTTTACAGCGGGAAGCGATCAACCTCAGTCAGGTGTCACCCTATTTTTAGATATCAATAACAATGCTCAACCCGATAGCGGAGAATTACAAACTCAAACAGATAGTTTAGGTGGTTATTCCTTCTCAAATTTACCCCCAGCCAGCTATACTGTTCAAGAAATTGTTCCCGCAGGTTTCACTCGTATTACTCCAGTTCAAGCTGTTGCTGTCGTTGCTAATCAGACCACTAACTTTGACATTCTTAATGGTTTTAGTTTTGTACCACCACCAACTGTCACTGGCAGTATTAGTGGCAGGAAATTTAATGATATCAACGCTAACGGAATTCTTGACGTAGGAGAACCAGGAATTCCAGGATTTACTATTTACATCGATCTCAACAGAAACAACCTCCTTGATAGCAGTGAACCCTCAAGACTAACAGATGCCACAGGTTCCTATCTGTTCAATGACTTACAACCCGGTACTTACACACTTCGGGAAGTCCAACAACCCGGTTTTGTAGCCACTCAGGTTCCTAATCCAGTTACCATTCCTCTTTCTACGAGTGCGACAGTTGCTAATTTCATAAATATCAACTTTGGAAATCGTCGTGACACTGGCAGTATTAGTGGCAGGAAATTTATTGATGTCAACGCTAACAGGACTTTTGAACCTGGAACCGATCAACCTCAGTCAGGTGTCACCCTATTTTTAGATATCAATAACAACGCTCAACCCGATAGCGGAGAATTACAAACTCAAACAGATAGTTTAGGTGGTTATTCCTTCTCAAATTTACCCCCCGCCAGCTATACTGTTCAAGAAATTGTTCCTGCAGGGTTCACCCGTGTTACTCCAGTTCAACCTGTTACTGTCGTTCCTAATGAGACCACTAACTTTGACATTCTTAATATTGCACAAACACCACCACCTGTTACTGGCAGTATTAGTGGCAGGAAATTTATTGATGTCAACAATGACCGGACTTTTACACCGGGAAGCGATCGACCTCAGTCAGGTGTCACCCTATTTTTAGATATCAATAACAATGCTCAACTCGATAGCGGAGAATTACAAAGTCAAACAGATAGTTTAGGTGATTATTTCTTCTCGCAATTACCCCCCGCCAGCTATACTGTTCAAGAAATTGTTCCTGCAGGGTTCACCCGTGTTACTCCAGTTCAACCTGTTACTGTCGTTCCTAATGAGACCACTAACTTTGACATTCTTAATATTGCACAAACCCCACCAAATGTCACTGGTAGTATTAGTGGTAGGAAATTTAATGATATCAATGTTAACGGAATTCTTGACGTAGGAGAGCCAGGAATTCCAGGGTTTACTATTTACATCGATCTTAACAGAAACAACATCTTTGATAACAGTGAACCCTCAACACTAACAGATGCCACAGGTTCCTATCAGTTCAATGGCTTACAACCCGGTACTTTCACACTTCGGGAAGTCCAACAACCCGGTTTTGTAGCCACTCAGGTTCCTAATCCAGTTACCATTCCTCGTGAACCCGATTTTGTAGCCTCTCAGCTTCCTAATCCAGTTACCATTCCTCCTGTTAGGGGTTTCAATGCAGAAAATATCAATTTTGGAAATGCTCGAACAACGCCCATTGGCATTCCTGGGATTTTGCAGTTTAGTAACCCCAGCTATTCAGTGAATGAAGATGGCACAACCAGTCTGGAAGTGATGGTGACTCGAACTGAAGGTAGTTTGGGAACAGTGGATGTAACTGTATTAGCAAGTGACGGCACTGCAAATGCAGGAACAGATTATAATGCTACACCGATTACTGTTTCGTTTATCGATGGGGATACCACACCCAAGCCCATCCGAATTCCCATCATTAATGATTCTCTATTTGAACCCAATGAAACTATTAATCTTTCCTTAGTTAATCCCACAAACGGAGCCACTTTAGGTGTAGAGACTGCTGCAAGCTTAATAATTAATCGTAGCGATAGTGGTGTCCCCTTAAATATAGATAATGTGGGTAATTTACAAACTGTTGCTAGAGATCCTTTAATTCGCGAATCTGGTTTTGACTTGTCTGCAAATGCTTTGGCAATTGTCAGCGCACAGCAAGGAGGAAGCGGTAATTTTATCGATCCTTTGATTAACCCCGGACAGGTTGCTCGTGGGATTACCTACAATGAAGGACAATCAATTATCATCAATGTAGCGAATGGATTCGATCAAAAATTTAGCTTCCGTTATGCTTCTCCATTTGCCGAGCATCAAGTGACGATTTATGATGGAGTGAATGGAACAGGAAATGTTTTAGCCTCAGTACAATTGCCTCGAACAACTGACTCTAATTTAACGCCCGGTGCTTATATTTTAGAAAGCAATCCTTCATCAAATCTGTTGTTTCAAGGGATTGGCAAATCAGTAATTATAGGAAACCAACCTAATAAACTGGTGCTTGGCGATATTAGTTTTGGCTAAAGTCATTATATTGTTTATCCTGGGAAAACTCACTTGGGGAACGCTCTGTTCCCCTTGAGTGTATGCGTAACCCCTTAATTACGTCCTCTTTGAGAGGGAATAATAACATTTGTTCGGTCAAAATTGGGAGATAAATTTGGTTGTCCAGGACGCAACTGACCGCCGGCATTTTGTCCGTTAAATCCTACTTTTTGTAAAGAATCTACCGTTGTAGCCACTCCACCTGCCCCACTCAGGGGATCTGCTGTTCCCCCTAAAGCATCATTTAAAAATGTCTCCCTGAATCCCCTTCTTCTTCTTGCTTCCGGATCTTGTGTTTCTTCAAAAAAGGTGGGTCGGATACGTCGAGCTTGAGCAATAGTTTGAGTTTCTGAACTGGAGTGAGACGAGTTTAAACTTTCTGCTTGGCTAGGTGAAGCAAAAAATCCTATTCCTCCTATGCTCAGAATCAAAATAGCCAGGAAGGGATTCAGAAATTTTGAGTTGGGTAAATACTGATTCACGATTTTAATCTCCAAAACTTGTGTTCAATTGAGGACAAACTGTTTAGAACAGAAATGTTGTTCTGAGGACACCCATAAAAATTGTGTTATTGTCAGCATTATGTTCAGGAGCCGTAATAACAAAGAAACCCGGAGTAACAAACATGTTATCGGATACACCCCAGCGATAAAATGTCTCAAAGTGTAGAGACGTATCTCGATCCGTTCCGTTGGGTAAATCCCGACCTGCAACTAATTTTGGGGGTTGACCAATGATGAAAGCCAATAAGTCTCCCTCACGACCAAAGGGATCGGAAATCCCCACAGAAGCCGCGTAAGTTGTTGTATTAGCATAGGCATTGCTATTAAGGAAGTTCCCCATTGTAACACCTCCCCATGCCCCCAAGGTAACTTGACGATTAATCCGCCATTGAAACGATGCACCTAGAGCATTAATCTGTATGGGTTTCTCCAAACCGCCAGAAGTATCGGCATTTAAGCTACCTGTAAAGGTATCTAGGCTGCCATTGGCAGAGTAGGCGTTAATGTAAGTTAGACCTGCTAAAGTATTGCCAGAGGGTTTAATTAAAAACTGAACTCCCAATGTACTGTGATCGGAGCCACTGATACCTTGATTAGGAGCGCTGCTGTTTCTTGTTCCATAGGCAACTTGCAATCGCAGCCAATCTGTTACTAACAAATCCGCACCTGCTCCCGCATCTAAGCTACCGATTTTAAAGAGAGGACTGGCTTCACCAAATCGAGAAATAGCTCCCCGTCCTGTATCAAAGTAGGGAGAATTGGCGGTAAGTACATTGCTAAGACTGAAGCCGACAGGTCTAGCTGTAAAGACTACGCGATTGTTAAATGCAGGAAATCTGTATTCTAATACGTCTAAGGCGATTCGGTTATTGGTATCAGTCTGAGAAGATAGCAGGGCCATGTCACCAAATCCTGGTTTCTCAACTGTTCCGGCATAGCCTCGATTTGCCGAGTTTCCACTAACTAAGCCAATTCTTAAGCGATCTAAACCACTAAAAGAAGAGACGGTTCCCACACGGACCAAATTAGTAAAAACGGGTTGGTTATTACTTTGGTCTCCAGGGGGGTCGCCTCCTGTTGCTGTGGCTAACGCAAAAATGGCTTCTCCTCCCAAAACTGTAGTTGTGGAGAATCGGTTAGCTTCGAGTTCAGCAGTACGAGCTTCTAAAGTATCAACCCGACCTCGTAAGGTAGCTAGTTCTGCGGCAAACTCTTCTTGCAGTCGCTGTAAAACGGCTAAGTCTTCCTGGGTTATTTTATCGATTGCCGATGCAGAAGTTAATTCATTGACTCGTTGCAAGCAAGCATTCAAACCCGCCGCAAACTCGTAACGAGTCAGGGCTCGATTCCCTCTATAAGTGCCATCGGGATATCCGCTAATACAACCGTAGCGTTCAACTAAAGATTGTAAGGCTTGAAACGCCCAATCGGTAGGCTGTACGTCGGACAGTTGGGAAACAGATGTCACCTGACCTTGAACTTTTACAAAGTTATCTTTAACTTCTTCAGGCTGTACGTCGGA
>NZ_JAUBUR010000039.1:40393-60491 GCF_036705485.1 Microcoleus sp. AT9b-C3
CACTTCGGAAACAGATGTCACCTGACCTTGAACTTTTAAAAAGTCATCTTTAACTTCTTCAGGCTGTACGTCGGACACTTCGGAAACAGATGTCACCTGACCTTGAACTTTTAAAAAGTCATCTTTAACTTCTTCAGGCTGTACGTCGGACAGTTGGGAAACAGATGTCACCTGACCTTGAACTTTTACAAAGTCATCTTTAACTTCTTCAGGCTGTACGTCGGAAACTTGGGAAACAGATGTCACCTGACCTTGAACTTTTACAAAGTCATCTTTAACTTCTTCAGGCTGTACGTCGGAAACTTGGGAAACAGATGTCACCTGACCTTGAACTTTTACAAAGTCATCTTTAACTTCCTCTTTGAGAGTCGGGGCAATGTTTTGAGGTGTGGTTGGGGCGATCGCACTTGATGGTAATGAGTCTAGAGACTGGGCAAGTGTGGTATCCTGAAACGTGAGTACAAGTAATATTGGGAAAATTGACAAAAAATACTGTATTCGCATAAACTCCTTTTCATAACCTATTTTTGTAACAATATAATATAGTAGATTCAGTCCTAGACGCAACTGGCACATGGTGATGAGTGCGATCGCCACAACTGACTCAGGAGTGCGATCGACGGATTTGGACTATCCTAGACCGACGTTGGCGATCGGCAATAAACCTGGTTTAATCCAATTCCCGATCGCACATACGGAATTTTTGATAAGGTGCGATCGGCAAACTAATTTTGCGTTTTGTGGATGGAAGAGTCGCGATTTCAACTTGCTGATCTACTATGAGCTGTTACTTTTTGCAAATAGTATAAGTAAATCCACTTAATTCAACATAAGCTCGGAATGGCTCAAAAGCTTGATATACAAGCATTCTTCCTTCTACTTACCACCATCTAACCATGATAGCAATTGAATCTGTTGACTAGGGATTCCCTCAAAGTAATAAAAGCAAGACCAGTTAGTAAGGGAATTAGTTTGGTGTTCTTTTTGCAAGACATCTAATCCCTTAAAATGTTTCTTCTCCGGTTGGTTCGTGGTGGACAAGACCTCGCTTTTGAAGGCGATAATTCGCTACAACGGGGTAAACCACACCGCGTATTCGATTGATCGCACCTACTGGACGATGAACTGCTAAGCCGTTCCAGGGAGAATATCTCAGGTTTTCGTTGAAATCAGATTGTTTTTCATAATCAATAATCTGATGCTTGACGGTGAGACGACCTACTCTCAAGAAGGGTGATTCCTTTTCCTTCCAAACATTGATGCCATCGTCGATCGGCATTTTTAGGCTGGTTTGGAACTGAATGCCAAAATCCCACCAGTATTGAGCGTCAGGTTTCGCCAAGGCTTGAATTAGATCGTCCCGGTAATAATTGTCTGGTTTATTGGGATCTAAACCCAAGGCTTTAGCGCGATCGACAAACGGAATTTTAGGAATTCCCGGTCGAGATTGTTCTGGAATTATCTCGTGCGGTGGTTTGCATGAAACCGGAGTAAACCCATACTTAATTACCGCCGGATATTCGACAGGAACTAGACCAGGCTGGGAGGGATCGAAATCGGGATTGAGACCCAAAGCAGAGGGTGAACCGCTCCAATATTTGGCTGTTAGCAAACTCTTCGGAGTCCGGCTACCCGTAAGCGTTGACACCGCTATAAAGTGTCTGGGATGTCGTATTAGCCACTTTTTCAATGTCTCTGGTGATTCAACCAAAGCAGAAAAAAAGCCGTAGTAGTCTTTAATGGTTTGGCTCACAAATATCTCTGAATTGTGAACAATGATGTCCTGGGTTTTTGACTCGTGGCTTTGCGGGAGTCGTTCCCCTTCCACCCCCATCACTTTCACTGATATTGAGCGGGAATCTTTTTGGTAATCAGGGTATACTTTGGTAGCCCCGTTAGCAAATCGCAACCAAACAGGATATTCTTTGGGTTTTGCCAGCAAACCTTGCTTAAGGGAAATCGCATTGAGTCGCGAAGAACTTAACGAAGCGCGTTTGCCCAATTCCCGTTTAATCGCTTCCTCATCAAAGTCAAAAATTTCCAGAGTTCCTTTAACGCAAGCATGAGTTTTGGCGTGAGTATCTCGCAACGCCCGCTCCTTATCCCCGTAAAGATTATCCATCCGAAGTTTGGCCTGCTCAACCAAAAGATCGTAGTATTTGAGTTCGTCCTGTTCGGGATATTCGGTAAATAACTTCTTGCTCATAAATAACCTTCGGTTAATCGCTAAAAAAGGTTCTACACAAACCGTTGCCTCTGTTAAATAGTATAGCTGCTGGTGCAATTGCTCCCGAATTGCCGTAGGCTATGCTTGCGAAAACATCGCCTTTTTATTCCTCATTTTTGAGGGCGCAGGTGTCTTGGCGCCCCCAACTAATTTGAGTCTTAGTTGTCAGCTACAACTTAAAGATCGAAGGAGACTTTGTACTTGGGATCGCTTGGAGGAACATTACGATTCACTAAATCAGAGACTGTTTTGGTATTTTGGATAATTTCCCAACCCACCTCGGAAAAAGTTTCCTTATTGAAGACTTTAGGCGATAACAAAGGATTAGTTAAAGCTTGGGAGAAAGCATCAATGCCAATTATCCGTGCTACTAAAGGCGGAATTGCTGAATTTTGGCGGACATCTTCAGCGTACAATCCGACAAATAGTTCAATCTTATCAACATGACCGTACAACTCTTTTAATTTCTGTTGAGCGTATTCGTCACCCGTAATTTGATTGAAATCTGTAACCCTGGGATAACCACACATTTCGCGGTAATCGTTATAACTGGCTAACTGCGCCTGCCGTCCGAGTTTAACAGATGCTAGTTCGGTAGCATCAATAAATGTATAGGGCGTTCCTGCGATTTTAAAATCAGGTGTGTTAAACAAACCAATTCTAGTGCCTGGTTGCGAACAAGTTTCTTCCATCAATGCACCCAACCCTTTATCGATTAACATCTGATTATTCCAGAGGGAATCGTACATGGATTTTTCTTTGCCATCATAGATAAAGGTTTCAGGAACCGCACTATGCCAGCGATAGACAAAACTAAACTCAATCGCCATCCAATTTTCTCGATACCAACTTTCCTTGGTAAAAGCTTCTGGATCGGCAAAGAACCTAAAATTATAGGGTGTAATGTGGAAAATGTACTCTTCCATAATGATATTGAGAACAATCACCATGAGAATATTTCTCGCGGTTTGGAACAGCCTCTCATCGTCCCATTCCGGATAGCTTTTGGACAAAACATCACAAATTCGATTATGCTCCCTGATACATAAAGTGTTGAGCATGACATAGCCAATTTGGACGTTGGCTCGTTCAACTCCCATTGCAAATAGCTTGCCTTTCTTTTCGGGGGGTTGTCTTTTCTCATCATTAAGGGGTGCATGAAGACCTTCAAATTGAGGATCGATAATACCGTGCTCAGCATCTGCATAATAAAAGAGTGGATACTCTTCTTCTACGCCATCTTGTCGCTTGAGTTTTTGGGTTTTAAATTTACCGTCTTTGAAAGCTCTGAGCATGTTTGTTTGTTTGCGGGTCAACCCGTAAACATTACACATATCAATTTGATGGTTGGAGGTATTTTTGAAGCGATTTTGCTGATCGATCCGGAGAAAACTATCTGTAAACCACTGCACCCAATAGGGAAAGAGCAGAGTCGATTTGTCCGAATAAATGGTTTTTCCGTCTCTTTTTTGGAATAAGGTCTTTACTTTGTCCAGTGGTGGTAAATTCCCTTCTTTGTTAAATTCCGGATCGGGAGGTAAATGTCGCCCAGTATAAGTCTTGTCTGTAAGTGAATCCCAAGAGATGTAGGTATCAGTTTTCTTGGGAATATCTGTCCCTGGAATTTGGGGATCTAAGCCCATTAAGCTATAGGGAAGCGGGCGAGTCGGAAGTTTGTAAATGATGCTATTGAGAAAAAATTTGTTGAGTTTACGTTTCAGAGGTTTGTAACTTTGAACTAAGTTCCAAATTGGTTTGAAATGAGTCAACGTATATGCTAAAGCTTTGTTGCTCAATCCATCTCTAGATGTATCTCTTGTCATGATTCCTTTTCCTTTCGCTCGTTGTAAATTAGGTAGATTACAAAATCTTCTGATGTTCGGTTCTGAGAGTATGATAAAGTTTTATCATTTTTCTCTCTTTTCAATTACTTTGGAGAGAATTTTTTGCAGATTCTTAGGCCGATAGTCTTGGCGTTTTTCCAATCGCTCGATCGCGCTTTCATGAAGATCCTCAATGGTCTCCCCCACCTCGCGCCACTTGATTCCTGCCCATTTGAAGAACCCAGGATCGTTTTTAAATGGAGCCTTATAATCAGGCTTGATATCCTCAATGGCCTCTGGATCGAATTCAAGCTTCAATTCAAAGTCACTGATTTGATCCAACATCCACTTCAAGACAGAATCTGATAACCCGCGGGATTCTGGCGTACCACCGCCGATGCAGCTATGCGCGCCTGGAAACCAAACTTGACGAAGCTTTTGGTTCGGGGCATCAGGATTTTTCTTCATCAGGGTAACATCAAAGACTTCGCGAATTTCGTCGATCGCAACGGCGTGCAACGCATTCTCAATATCCTTATTTAAAGTGGTGTCGTGGAATTTGTACCTTGTTTTGATCTGTCCCTCAAACTTCTTCAAGGCGGGTACAAGAGGAATACCGAGGGCTCCAACGGTGTCGAAACAACCAAGCAAGGTAATCGGGACGCGCTCGCCGTAATCTTTTCCGTAATCTTTGCGGAAACTCTTTGCTTCCTCATCATTTGGTTTAATGCCTCGGTTACGGTAAAGCTCGTAAGCTTCTGATGCCTTGGTAACATAACGGCGAGATAGGAGACCGGAGCAATAGATCATCCCCGCTAGACTCCTGACTGTGTAGGCACCGCGACTGAACCCGAATAGATAGATTTCGTCACCGCGATCGTAGTTGAAAGAAAGAAAACGGTAGGCATCTTGTATATTTTTATCGATTCCCAGCCCAGTGACTCCGCCCACAATCTTGTTACTGTCTACTCCAATTCCCTCGTCATAAAACACGATCTGCGGAACCCCGTCACTGGCTGTCCGTTTCACGGCCTGGGCAACCCTAACCACATTAGTTGGGCACTGAGTATCTAGTTTGTTCCAAGTTCCATCACAGCAAACTATCAGACGTTTCCCTGGTTGCGTCATTTTTATATTCTCTATTTGAATTTGAAATTTGATAGCGACCTGTCATTGCTCATCGGTTACTTGAGATTGCCAATTCCGGTGTTTCTATCCCCTGACACCGATCGCCGATCGTTGATTGCTGGAAATCGATATTTTGCTGGCAATCTTTAGCTTTTTCGATTCTCAGGATATTAGTCCCAAAATACCCTAATAGTCTAGTTGGCTGTATTAAAATGTTAATTTTATTTATATTTCTTAAATTAAAATATGTACAGCGTGAAATAGTAGCTTTAGTTCTGGGAAAATGCTCGCTTTTTCTAAAACGTAAAAAATTCAGAGCGTGAAATAGTAGCTTTGGTTCGGGAAAAATGCTCGATTCTCCTAACAGAAGTAGCGATCCGACGCCCTAGCCAAGCAACCTTTAAACACATTTACGCTCTCTCTGCCTTGTCAGCTTTTAAAACAGCTATATCTTATAGATTTATGGGTTGGCTGCAAGATAATAGTGACGTATTGGGCGAACACATAGCAGGTTTGGACTATGTTTTGGATTAAAATTTGTTGCAGCGACTATCAGCTTTTCTGCGATGTGCTTGAATTGTTTAACAATCTGTGGGCTTTTCTGGTTTCTCGATCGGTAAATTTGTGCGAAAAATTCCTAGTCGCGGTTTAAATTGAAACATCCCAAAGTGGGGACGATCGACCGCAGCGACTGGCTACGAGGTTCTCGCACCAAAACCAAAGGCAGAAGAGCAATCAAGCGAACACCAGCCGAGAGGGCAAACACTGCTCCCAAACTCATGCCAGGAAGTTCGGCAAGAAAGCCGCCGGCGGTAGTTCCCAAAGCCCCAGCTAATCCCGCAACTGCTGCGGCGATCGCAAAATAAGTCGAAGGTTGCTCGATCGACGCTATCTCCATTTGAATATTGTTAGTACAAAGCCCGATCGCGCCTAAAGTCGTTCCCCCCAACAAGTGCAGCAGCGGCAGCCATACCCACACCGCAAACGGGTAATTGCCCGTACCCAACCACAGCAAAGGCGTTATCGCCACCACCAGCCCCACCGCAATTAGCAGGGGGCGATTTCCCCAGCGATCGGCCAACTTACCCCAAAACATCAGCAGCAGTAGATTTGCGCCGGAACTTAAGCTCGTGTAAATCGTTACCAAACTCACATCCAAGCTTAAATTTTTCAGCAGGTAGATATTAAAAAAAGGCGCGCTGAGATTGACAGCAAATGTCCACACGCTCAAGTAAAAAATAAACATTAAGAAATTAGCATCTTTCAGCACAGAAGGCACAAAATCTGTTATTTGCTTTTCTTTTTTCTCTGTAAGTCGATCGCTCTGTGCATTTTTTTTGTATACCTGGGGATTCACATCAACCATGAAGGATTGACACACCAAACTAATCATTCCCGCCAAAACACCCACCAATAAAACAATACCATAGCCAAAAATTGTGCCGCCCTCCCAACTTGACACTCCCAATCCCATCAGCGGCACTCCCAACAAAGTGATGAGGCTGACAGCACTGTTGCGAAAGCCAAAATAGCGTCCCCGCAAGCGCTGAGGAACTACAGCAGCCATCCAACTGAACCAGCTAGAATTGGCCAAAGCTGCCAGCATACTAGCTGCTACGACTGTTACCAGCGTCCATTGCAGCAGTAGGTGGGGGTCTGCGTGCTGGGAACCCCAAACAATTGCCACCGCGAGTACCAGCCACAGCAGCCGCGACACGCCGAATACAAATAGGTTGTACCACCGGCGGCTGGTTGTGCGGTCTGCGATGTAGGCTCCTAGTGGTTGCAGGAGATTTACCACCATCGGAATAGCAAAAAATATACCTATTTCCACGCTGCTTGCGCCGAGTTGCAGCAAAAAGTTGCTCAGCAGCACCCCGGTGGTCGCCGACTCGAAGATAGTGGCAAAAACGCCGTCTAGAGTTGAGGCTTTCAGGGTTGAGCGAACGTCTTTTTTAGAAAATTTGAGAGCTGTTTTTGCAGAGAGAACGAGCTGAAATATTTTCGGGTCTACTATTTCTACTATTTCTGGAGTCGGAAGAGATAGAGGTTCATGTAACTCTGCAACTGGTTCCACCATAGTCAATCGATTTTAGATTGTAGATTTTAGATCAAAAACTGCCAAACCCAGGTTGGCCAAGAGTTTGAGGCTGGCTGGCCATTCAATTATTTTTCACGCGCTGGTGTCAATAAAATTTAATCTTGCTGTTAAAAATTGCTGAGCTAGCCTGTTAAGATAAAACCAGCCCCACCTTCAAGATGTGAGCTTGAAAGCTAGACTGGCACTTCCGGGTAATGGTTATTAATATAGATGGCAAGCGATCGCTGGGACATCAACCGCTTGGGAGATTTAAGTTTGCTAATTCTCAAAAATTACGTTTTAGGGCTTAACCAGGAAGCGATCGCTGCATTTCGCCTGCCAAAAATTGCTCGAATTCCGCCTCAAACAAGTCGCCCCAAGGGCCAAAGCAAATTTCGCGCCCGACCCTCCATTCCGCTCTCAAACCTTTGCGGCTAGCTAAATCTATAGAAGGAAGTACGATCGACTTGCCCAGTATAGATGCTAACGATTTGTACCTAATTCCTGGAATCCGTTTGTTCAGTCCCAGCGATCACGATCGAGATTTCGGGTTGTTTATGGAAATCCCCCGCACCTGCCCGTAAGGCTTCGGAGTGGGTTTTTGGCGATTTTCTACGAGGGCTCCGCTAACGCACCTCAAAAAAATTGTGGCTGATATCGGCAACTGCTAGGACAAAATTATTACTTGACAAAAATTACCCTAACTGCAGATAATAGCAAACCCTAAAATTAAGCTTAAATGTTTGAGGGGTATTATTGCTACAGCGTGATGTCCAGCCTCAGCAAATTTACCGATTTCTGCATTTGATCGTGACCAAAACTCAACCTTTATCCGGGTATACACTCCCAGTCTTTGCGTGTGCAGCCGCACTTGCAGCTTTGCGGTGCTTGCGTGATGGTATTAAGTCTCTAGATAGCGTATCAGTAAATTTACTGGAACCACAAATAACCGCAGAAATTCCGATCGAACAGGCGTCTGTACTCAAAACTGGTACCGCTTTAGGAGTAACTCGCTCTGATCCGGGGGAGAATCTCGATCTGACTCGCAATACTCCCGTTTGGGCAATGGTGGAATTGGGGAATTGGGAAGACGGAGGGGGGGAGAGAGAGGGAGAGCAGATTGTGATTCTCGGCGGTGAAGGTATCGGGCGTCACACAGTCGGTGGAGGGGCAGCAATCTATGATTACGCAATGCGGCTGTTGCGATCGAATCTGAGCCGAGAACTCGCACGGGGAGAAAAAATTACTGTCACCCTGATTCTCCCGTCTGGGCGACAACTAGCCACCCGCACTTCTAACGAAGCTTTCGGCGTGGTAGAAGGACTTTCGCTGCTGGGTACAACTGGCATTTCTCAACCGCTGAGCGCCCCCGGACAGTTGGAACTTTACCGCGAACAATTGCAACACAAAGCCGAACTGTTTGACTGTTTGGTTTTCTGCATCGGCGAAAACGGTTTGGATTTGGCTCGACAACTGGGGATTAATCCTGAGAGGCTCGTCAAAACCGCTAATTGGCTCGGCCCGCTGCTGGTAGAAGCAGGATATCAGGGCGTGCAGTCAATTTTGCTCTTTGGCTATCACGGAAAACTGATGAAATTGGCTGCGGGAATTTTTCACACTCACCACCACCTCGCTGACGGGCGCAGGGAAATTCTCACAGCTTACTGTGCTAAGGCCCGAATGCCTGCTGATGCTTGTTCCGCAATTTTTGCGGCAGCGACAGCCGAAGAGGCTCTGGGGCAACTGCGGGCTTTAGACGCCGAGTTTGGGAGCAATTGGGTCGATCGAATTTACGGCGACATCGCCCGACAAATAGACTTGCGCTCATCGGATTGCATTTTTACTCACACCAACCGGAGAATCCCCGTGGGATCGGTGATGTTCGGGCGCGATCGCAAAATTATTGTTAAAAGTGATATAGGAGATACATTTTTGACCCAAATTTGTTAATGTAGTGTGAATATCCCTGAATTCTGTTTAAAACATCGCTCAGGGATAATATTTAACAAGTAATAATTCTCTGTCCCTAGACCTTAATTATACTAGGTTGCTTGGGGACGCAGTTTTTGACGCAAGAGTTCAATTAATTAGGGTAAGGATTGAAGTAAATCTATGCTTGGCCTCGACCCTATTAATCGACTACGATCGCTGACTGCAATCTAGTATAAAGAAGATTTATTCCTAGCGACTAATGCTTGCTCGCCTTCCTCAGTCTTGTACTGAAGCAGCGACAAATACCTCCCCTACTTTCTGCCCAATTAGCAATTAGCAATTACGCAATAACCGTGACTACTCAAATAGAAACTGAATCCGTTCTCGCAAACTCTTTTCTGGAGCAGATAGAGCGCCAGATCATCGTGATTCTCGACTTCGGTTCGCAATATTCCGAACTGATTGCTCGTCGAATTCGTGAAACTCAAGTATATTCAGAAGTTATTTCTTACCGGACTACCGCAGAACAGTTAAAAGCTATCAATCCTAAAGGAATTATTCTTTCAGGAGGCCCGAGTTCTGTATACGATGAAAAAGCACCCCAGTGCGACCCAGAAATTTGGAATTTGGGAATACCAGTGTTGGGAGTGTGTTACGGGATGCAGTTGATGGTAAAGCAGCTCGGAGGCACGGTTGAGCGATCGAAGTTAGCGGAATACGGCAAGGCATCGCTATTTATTGACGATCCTACGGATTTGCTGACAAATGTCGAAGAGGGCAGCACGATGTGGATGAGCCACGGAGACTCCTGTACTGAACTGCCGACGGGTTTTGAGATCCTCGCTCACACTGACAATACTCCGTCTGCTGCTGTTGCTCACCACGAGAAAAATTTGTACGGCGTTCAGTTCCATCCAGAAGTAGTTCACTCGATCGGGGGAATAGCTTTAATTCGCAATTTTGTTTACCACATTTGCGAGTGCGAACCGACTTGGACGACAGCTACTTTTGTGGAGGAATCGATTCGGGAAATTCGCGCGCAAGTGGGAGATAAACGAGTTTTGCTGGCTCTATCGGGGGGTGTAGATTCTTCTACTTTGGCTTTCTTGCTGCATAAGGCGATCGGCGATCAACTTACCTGTATGTTTATCGACCAAGGGTTTATGCGGAAGTATGAACCAGAACGGTTGGTAAAATTATTTAAAGAGCAATTCCACATTGACGTTGAATATGTTAATGCTCGCGAACGCTTTTTAGCTCAACTTGAAGGGATTACCGATCCTGAAGTAAAACGCAAGCGGATCGGTCACGAATTTATCAACGTATTTGAAGAAGAATCGAAGCGTCTGGGTCCCTTTGACTACCTGGCACAAGGTACTCTTTATCCTGATGTGATTGAGTCTGCTGACACTAATGTAGACCCGAAAAGTGGCGAGCGAGTTGCTGTTAAAATTAAAAGCCACCACAACGTGGGGGGTTTGCCGAAAGATTTGCGATTTAAGCTGATTGAACCGCTGCGAAAACTGTTTAAGGATGAGGTGCGAAAAGTCGGCCGGTCGATCGGGCTTCCCGAAGAAATCGTGAACCGGCAACCTTTCCCCGGCCCGGGATTGGCGATTCGGATCATAGGAGAAGTTACCTCAGAGAGACTAAATATTTTGCGGGATGCTGACTTCATTGTTCGCCAAGAAATTAACCGACACGGATTGTACGGTGAACTTTGGCAAGCTTTTGCAGTTTTGCTACCGATTCGCAGTGTAGGGGTGATGGGCGATCAGCGCACTTATGCTTACCCGATCGTCTTGCGATTTATTAAGAGTGAAGACGGGATGACTGCTGACTGGGCGCGGGTTCCTTACGATTTGTTGGAACTGATCTCGAACCGGATTGTGAATGAAGTTAAGGGGGTGAACCGGGTGGTTTACGATATTACTTCTAAGCCACCGGGAACGATCGAGTGGGAGTGATTTGTAGTTAGCGATTAAGTAGGCGGACTAATTTTTTTGTCTGTCTACTTATTTGGATTTTGGATAAAAAGTCAACAGTCGTTACTTGTTGAGAATTGCTTGAAGAAGAGGTACTTCTTCCTATGAAGGTCTGAAACTTTTGCACAGCAGGAAGTTCAGACTCGTGCAAGACGAAAATTATCACGGTGTGATAGTCAAAGGGCGGAAGGTGGGTTGTAATTTTTCCACCGCTGCATTGGTTTCAATGTTGTGACTTCGATCACTGGTAACACGGACTTGGTTCACCCAATATTTTCAGTATTATCACGCAAAAAAACCAGCACCATCACTTGCTCTTAGAAGAAACCACGAGATGATTAAGGTGTCGAGTTCAAAATCATCCCATGTCTCCAGTTAATCTTCTCCCCGGCGCTATCAACGAATTAATTGCCACTGTCACCGATACTCACTGCGTTACCAAGGCTGACCGCTACGGCATGATGGCCGCCATCCTTGATGAGTCCATCAGTGAAGAAGAACGTGGCTCACTCGATCGTCTGATTCGCTCCCTGGTCAAAGGTCGGATTCAAGTCAGTGACGAACTCTCCATCATCTCGTAAGCAGAAAGCTCGTTGAGAACTCGACACTCTACAACAGCTTTCGATTGGGAAAGTTTAGACCAGTCACTGATATTGCGATCGGCCTCTACAAGGATAGCTTTTTGTATAATGCACTTTTGACATAGACAACTAGCGTTCGCAACTTCATAAACATTATGACGGATACCATCCAGCATCTCATTGAGCCACACATTCAAGATTTGGGTGGGTTCCAAGCCCGTCGCTTGCTTCCCTCAGACGTTCTAGCACTGGTAGGCCCGTTCATCTTTTTTGACCATCTGGGCCCTGCGGTGTTTCCACCCGGCCGGGGCGTGGATGTCAGACCGCATCCGCACATCAACTTAGCAACCGTCACCTACCTGTTTGAAGGTGTTTTGCTGCATCGCGATAGTGTGGGCAGCGTTCAAGAAATCCGTCCCGGTGCGGTGAACTGGATGACAGCAGGGCGAGGCATTGTCCACTCCGAACGCACGCCTGACGACGAGCGCAGCAAAGAAGCCATCCTGCATGGCATTCAAACCTGGATAGCACTTCCCGATGAATACGAAGAAACCGACCCCTGGTTTCGGCATCATCCGGCTTCTGAGTTGCCTGTTTGGGAGGATGCAGGAGTTTCGTTCACTCTAATTGCCGGTGAAGCCTATGGTCGTACTTCCCCAGTTCAAATATTTTCACCCATGATTTATCTGGACGTGCAACTGACTGCTGGAAGAGAATTTACCTTACCGGGCCATTACAGCGAACAGGCGGTTTACAGCGTAACAGAGGGGCTTTTGATCGATGGAGTGCCTCTGGAACAACATCGGTTGGCAGTTCTAAATTCAGGCAGTGAAGTAAAAATTTCAGCTTCAGGCAAGGCTCGTTGTATTGTGATTGGCGGTGAACCTGTTGGTGAGCGGCATAAGTGGTGGAATTTTGTTTCCAGTCGGCACTCGCGCATTGAGCAAGCTAAACTCGATTGGAGAGAGGGACGGTTTGATCGGGTTCCTCAAGAGACAGAGTTTATTCCGCTGCCAGAAGAGCCACCTTCTCAACCAGAGCAACCGTTGTGAATAACCGCAGCGATTTAAATTAAAAAACTGTTTGTTAATTCAGAATCTGTCGGCAATATCAATAAATATGGTTTTGTTTACCTCTTTTTCAGCCATTATTATTGATATTGGTGGATTGACAGCCCGGAAAAATCATAGGTTTTGTTA
This sequence comes from Microcoleus sp. AT9b-C3, assembly GCF_036705485.1. NCBI lineage: Bacteria > Bacillati > Cyanobacteriota > Cyanophyceae > Oscillatoriales > Microcoleaceae > Microcoleus > Microcoleus sp. AT9b-C3. The sequence continues at coordinate 53,349 of NZ_JAUBUR010000039.1, forward strand.
GTTGACTAGAGCTTTTGCTCATACCATAAATGTGCAACGCTAATTAATTAAGTGAGAATATTGTAGGGATGAGTGATTAATTGTCGCTATAATTTTAGGATGGTAATTATATAAAGTATGAGCGATCGATCGCAATACCTGAGAGTCTGGGGGGTTGACGAATAGTTGCACCAGGAATCCGAGTTCCGGGTGAACCCGTCCTTACAGGATTGGGATGCTTTTGTAACTATCGGCCTATATTCCGCTTCATTTGATCGAGTTCTTCGTCTGCTTCCCAGCGTTGAAACTTTTCTTCTAAAGGATCTGCCGCATTAAAACTGTTATAATTTGAACTCTGATTCCAACCCTTTGTATCCCAATTCTGCTCTTTTTTAGTGGTAGTTTGAGTTGCAGCTTCTGCCGCTTTTGCTCGTACTTCTTTTCGCCGTATTTGAATTTGGCGGTACAGTTCTTTGGCTTTTTCAATCCGTTCTTTGCAGCCTTGCATTTGACCCCAGCGCTGATTTCCCTGACGCAGCAAAGCTGCTTGCCGCTCTTGGGCGGCTTGAGCTAAATCGAGCCTTTGAGCAGCTTTAGCTTTGTTGATGCGATCGTTCCAGCGCTGAATTTCTTGGGCGGCGGAGAGAATTTCGGCTTGCAGTTTTTTCTCTTGTTTTTGGATATCGAGAATCAGCCGCAGAGTGTCTTCTTCTTGTTCCTTCAGTTGTTCTTCTATTGCTTGCAATTCCAGATGGGGATTGCTACGCAAAAATTCTTCTAATCGGGTTTCTAGAAAGCGGCTGAAATCATCAAATAAGCCCATTTTTTATAATTCCTCAGTCATCAGTTATGAGTCATTAGTCATTGGTCATTAGTTATTAGTCATTGGTTCTTAGTCACTGGAGATCGATTATCGATCCTTAGTTGTTAGTTATAGCGGAAGAAAGTTCGGCAACGAATTGGGAAGCGATTTAACGAATAGAAGGAAGAAGCAATAAGAGCAATGGTTTCCACAATTAAGAACGTCTTGGCGGTTCATATATTGTAACTGTTTTCACTGCTCGTGATATACAGCCCGATCGCTGCCCATTACTGATTACCGATGGTCTAACTCATAACTAATGACTGATGACTAATGACTCATAACTGATGACTGATGATTAGAACTTTTGCCCGACAAAAACCGATCGCACATCTCCTCCCTTGCGGATAACGGCTTCTTGATTTTTGATTTCTGCCAACGTCCAACCGCTAGCGCCGATGCTTTCGCCGACATAAATTCTGCGGGCTACGCCGTCTACTTCAAACAAAGCAGCCGATCGATCGCCCAACTCCAAAATCCCTACCAGCGTATGCGCGGAAGTCGGGGCGCTGCTGACGGCCGGTGCCGATTGCTCGGGCGCGGGCGCGGATTGCTGGGCTGCTGCTGCTGGAGGCGCTGGTGCCGGTTCGGTTTCGCGAGCCAAAATCTTTGGTTCGGGAGACTCCGAGGGGGAAGGGGAAGCGGCGAGGGGATCTCGACTGCCTGCAGCGGCGATCGCACGACCGGAGGCTGGGGCCGCCGGCGATGGGGACACTGCGGTGGTTTGAGGAGCAGCCGGAGCAGCAGCTACCGGAGCCGCCGGAGCCACAGTCACCTGAGCGGGGGGAGGGATGACTACAACTTGGGGTGCTGGTGCTCCCGGCTGCGAGGCAGCTTGTTCGAGGGCATTAGCAATGCGGTTGACTGCTGTCGAAAGACCTGCGGTTGCCGGCGGTGCCCCGGAAATTGGAATGCTCGGCAGCGTCCCTGGGGTGGGGGCTCCGGGAACTCCTGCAAGTTGGGGGTTAGCTTGGGGTGCTTTTTTTTGTTCGATCGCTTCTAGCGAGCGCTGCACGTATTCGACAAACGGGGTGTCTGGTGCTGTTTTGCCACTTGCTGCGGGTGTCTCTGGTGCGGGGGCGGCGGGCAAGCGCACCAGTCCCGACCGGCTTGCGAGCCATAACCCCATGACTAGCAGCAGCGACCCACAGGCTGCTCCCAGCAGGATTCTGTCGAAGGATTGTTTGGACTGCTGTTTTTTGGCTGTTTCTAGGGCGACTTGACGGGCGATGGCTTCTACGTCTTTTTCCGCCCCCTGCGGCTGGGGGGGTGCCAACTGCGACAAAACTATTTGAGGTACAGAGATCGACTTGAGCGCCACGAATTCAGGCTGCACGGGTTCCGATGGCAGTCCGCCGCTGCCGTCGAATGCTCGATCGACTCCTTCAAACAGTTCGTCCATCAACTGATCGGCGTAGGACTCTACCGCCACTGCTTCGGCTGGCACTGTTTCGACGGTCGCAACCACGGAGATCGGATCGGACGCTGATTCCAAAGACATCTGTTTGGCGATTACTTTTTGAGGCATAGTTTTCTCTGATTCGCGCTGCTCGACAACCCTGAGACTGTTAACTTTTGACTTCTACAGGATACTTGTGATGTTGACCAATTCTTGGCTCAGGACAGGTCAATTGTATCTCACTCATCACCATATTTTTAGTCCTCGGCCAACTTACTTGGTGCGATCGACTTTTGTTGTACCTGTTTTGGGCTTTTTCGCCCCTGTTTTCTGCTACCAGTCTTATTTGCTTACGCTGACTTTTACTGCATATTCTACTGCTTGTGTCAACCCCACCCTCCGGGTCTTCACAGTTTTTGACATACAGCTTTACTTGAGGCGATCGCAAAAAAGCGGGTTTTTTGTCGCTATTTCCGAGCGCATTGCAGCTTAGACAAGGATTTTAGACTTTTACCAGTCTTAAGTTTGTTGGTCAGTTTGCTGGACATTAGTAACAAGCAACCGATCATATAACTTTAATACCATAGCTTCATCACACTTAGGGAATAAATTGTCAAAGCTTGCCAAATCCTCGGCTAAATAAGCACTATTCCTAAGATTTTTTTTACAATACTATTTTTGATACCAAAAGGAAAAAATATTAAAATTTGTCAATATATATTTGTTTCAGCATGAAATTTTTTAACTCATAATTCCTCTAGCTCCTGTCATTGTGAGCAGGAGCTAAAGACAACGCTCGGACAACCCCAATTAACCCACCCGTTCGGCCAATTCCAACCAGCGCTCAGTCGCCCGATCGATCTCCTGCGTCAACTGAGCCAAACGATCTGATAACTTCTTCATCTCTGCAAACCCGCTGGGAGCATTGTTAGACAAAATCTTCTCAATGTCTTCTTTTTCAGCTTCCATCTGCGGAATTTTACTTTCTAATTGTTCGTATTCCCGCTTCTCATTGAAAGAAGCTTTGGTAGACTTTTGAGTGAAAGTGGGGGATTTTGAAGTGTTGGAGTCAGCGGGGCGTGTAAGTTTTTCTTTTTGTTTTTGCCCTTGGATTTCCTTAGCTTCTTCCGCTTTTTTGTAGTCTAAATACACCGAATAATTGCCGGGATACAAGCGCAAATTGCCGCCCGGTTCCAAGGCGAAAACCATGTCGATCGTGCGATCGAGAAAATAGCGATCGTGGGACACCACAATCACGCAGCCGTTAAAATCTTCGAGATAATCCTCCAAAACCGCCAAAGTCTGCACGTCGAGGTCGTTTGTCGGTTCGTCCAAAATCAGCACGTTTGGCGCACTCATCAGCACTTTCAATAGAAATAACCGGCGCTTTTCCCCGCCCGAAAGTTTGTTAATCGGTGCATACTGTTGGTTCGGTGGAAACAGAAACTTTTCCAACATTTGAGAAGCGGTAATGATTTCTCCATCCGCCGTTTGCACTAATTCCGCGACACTTTTCAAGTATTCAATAACTCGCTGGTCTTCGTTCGGCGTCAAATCCTCTGAATGCTGGTCAAAATAACCGATATGAATGGTTGTGCCAATTTCGACAGTACCCGAATCCGGCTGAATGCGTCCGGTGATGATATCCATCAGCGTCGATTTTCCCGCACCGTTGCTGCCAATAATTCCTATCCGGTCTTCCGGTGTGAAATTGTAGGTAAAATCTTTAATTAAAGTGCGCTCGCCGTAAGCTTTACAGATATTCAGTAACTCAATCACCTTCTTACCAATCCGGCGGCCCGCTGTGGCAATTTCGACTTTGCCGTTGGCCGTTTTGAACTCCTGGGCTCGCATATCTTTAATGCGATCGATCCGAGCTTTTTGCTTGGTACTGCGCGCTTTCGGCCCGCGTTTGAGCCATTCCAATTCGCGCCGCAATACACCCGCGTGTTTGCGAACACTGCTGGCGGCGGATTCTTCAGCTAGGGCTTTTTTCTCCAAGTAATAAGCGTAATTGCCAGCATAATTGTATAGGTCGCCGCGATCGATCTCCAGGATGCGATTGGTAACGCGATCGAGAAAATAGCGATCGTGCGTAATCAGCAGCAAAGCACCGCGATAGCCGTTCAAATAGTTCTGCAACCACTCCACAGACAGCGCATCCAAGTGGTTTGTCGGTTCATCCATCAGCAATACATCGGGCTCGGACAACAATGCCGTTGCTAAGGCAATTCGCTTGCGGTAGCCGCCGGACAAATCGCCAATTTTTGCATCAAAATCCTCAATCCCCAACTTGGTCAAAATCAGTTTAGCTTTAGTTTCCAAATCCCACGCATCCACCGCATCGATGCGTTCAGACACTGCAGACAGACGCGCCATCAACTTGTCGGTATCGCCTTTGCCGTGGGACAATTGATCAGAAATTTCCTCGTATTCGCGCACCAAAGCCATTTGTTCGCCACTGTCGGCAAATACTTGCTCTAAGACAGTGTGATTTTCGTCTAAATCCGGCTGTTGGGGGAGATAAACAATTTTAGACCCTGGATTGACCCAGCGATCGCCAGAGTCGATCGACTCCAAGCCTGCAATCATTTTCAGCAGCGTTGATTTCCCGGAACCGTTAGTGCCGATGAGTCCGACTTTATCGCCTTCATCGAGGCTGAAGCTGGCATCTGTCAGGAGTTCCTTGATGCCGAAGTCTTTTTTGATCGATCGTAGAGTAAAAATAGTCATCTGTTGTATAGAAAGTCATTTACCTGACTTAGTTTAACGCAAGTTTGATCGAGTCCGGTTGCATCACTTACGCACGTCCAGGTCATAAACTAGGTTTATTCGCAGACATCTAGCGATCGAGATTTTTCAGAGAAACCCGGTTGATGAGGCTAAGTCCTGCTATACTTTGATTATAGCTACAGCTACTTAAGCAAAGTTATATAGACGCAGGTTCTTATGTCTCAAGCAGTTAGGCAAGACATTATCAGTATCGCCGAAGAGCAAATTGACGAAAAAAGGCAGGAAATTGACTACGACACTAGGGAATTCACGATCGAATTCATAGTCAATAAATACCGAGAAAAGGATGATGATGATTTAAGTGATATTTATGTCCCTGAGTATCAAAGAGAATTTGTATGGGATATTAATCGTCAATCTAGATTAATTGAATCCATAATTCTTGGTCTGCCTATTCCTGTGCTCTTTGTCGCCGAAATCAAAGAAACTGGAAGACTAGAAATTGTTGATGGTTCTCAGAGGGTTAGAACGCTTGCAGCTTTCATGACAAATCAGTTGCGATTGACAAATCTCAGAACATTAGATTCTCTAAACGGTTCCTCTTTTAAGGATCTCGCACCCTCACGCCAAAGAAAGTTTAAAAACACTCCGATTAGAATGATAGTTCTCTCAGACAGGGCTGATGAGAAAGTAAGAAATGATATGTTCGATCGAATCAACACCAGTAGTCTCGATCTAACTCCTATGGAGAAAAGGAAAGGTGTTTATAGGGGTGATTTTACAGACTTCATCTTTGAGTGTGCTACCAATAAAAAACTCATTGATCTTTGCCCAATTTATAGATACTTCCAAAATAGAAATGAGGAAGCTGAACTCGTTCTCAGATTCTTTGCTTTTGCTGAAACCTATCCAGAATTCAACCTTGACGCCGAGAACAATCAAGCGGATCTTCAAAGGACAGGGGTTGCTAGATTTCTTGATGAGTATGTTATGTTGAAAAACAATCATTTTCCCAATGAGGAAAAGCAGAAGAAGTTATCTGATTTTGAGAGGATGTTGAATTTTGTGCAGAAAACTTTTCCAAGTGGCTTTAAGAGAGAGCATGATTCTGATTCAACTGCACGCCCTTACTTTGAAGCTATTTCAGTAGGTTCTCATCTAGCTCTTGAGCAAAACCCTAATTTAACTGTTCAAAATTTGTGGCAGCCTTCCGAAATAAATAATCAAACCAAATTATTCCGTATTCCAATAGGTCGCTACCAAACTCATAAGCCTGAGAATATGAAAGAAAGAATTGACTATGTTAAGAACAAACTTTTAAGTCACAGCCTATGAAAGATTTCATCAGAGACTTTAACAGGCGATTAGCAGAGATTCAGAAATATTTTGAGTTAGTAGAGAGAATTGAAGAACTTGGTGCATTTTCTACTAACTCAATCACTTTCCCATCAGGTGAATATATTGTTGATAGCGATCTCCAAAAAATCTTGAAATCTCATTGTTACTTGCTATTATACAATCTGGTAGAATCTTCTATTAGAAATGGTATAACTGCTATTCATGATGTTATTTTAATCGAGCAATTAACTTATAAAGATTTAAGTCCGAAAATAAAAAAAATGTGGTGCCTGAACGATTTAAGTAAAAGCTTCACAGATTCCTATATCAAAAAAGATACTGTAGCAGACAATCTTCATAAATTACTTAAATCAGTTTTAGATGATGAGATGGTTTCATTAAATACATCTAATATTCCAATATCGGGAAATTTGGATGCTACAACTATCAATGAACTCATACATATGTATGGTTTTGTTGGAAATTTAGAAGTTCCTAGTAGAGAAATAAATCCTATTCTTAATAGGCTGGTTAAAGTACGATGCGATTTGGCACATGGAAATGTTTCGTTTTGTGACGCATCGAATCAAATAAGCTGGAGCAAGTTAGTTGATGACAAAGACAAATTGGTTATATATCTGACTCATATGCTGAATAATATTGATGATTACATTGATAGTAAGAAATACAGAATCTAGCTGAGCGACTGTTATGATGACCCCACAGGAAATGCACTGCAAAATAAAGATATCGATGTATAGCAATCCTAAATGATTTTCTGTGTGTAACTATATTGACGTATTTTGGGGAAATCAAATGTATGTTCGTTAGT
>NZ_JAUBUR010000097.1:0-2898 GCF_036705485.1 Microcoleus sp. AT9b-C3
CTCAAGCAGCAGATCCTTGCCCAGTGCGCCGAGCCCGGCGCGTCGGTGGCCAGCATTGCCATGGCGCACGGCATCAATGCCAACGTCGTGCACAAGTGGCGCCGTCTGGCCAGCGGGGCACTGCCTGCCGTTGCAACGCCGGCCTTCGTTCCCGTCTCACTCCCGCCGGCCACCTGCGCGCCGGCGCCAGATATCCGCATCGAGCTGCGTCGCGGCGCCACCCAGATCACGCTGAGCTGGCCTTTGGCAGCGGCCGATCAGTGCGCCGTCTGGATGCGCGAGCTGCTGCGGTGATCCGCGTCGATGCCCTGTGGCTGGCCACCGAGCCGCTGGACATGCGCTCGGGCACCGAGTCCGCGCTGGCCCGCGTGGTCGCCGTCTTCGGCGCTGCGCGCCCGCACCACGCCTACCTGTTCGCCAACCGCCGTGCCAACCGCATGAAGGTGCTGGTGCATGACGGCATCGGCGTGTGGTTGGCGGCGCGGCGCTTGAACCGCGGCAAGTTCGTCTGGCCGCGTGGTGACGCGGCCAGCACCGCAACGCTCAGCCGCGCACAGTTCGACGCCCTGGTGCTGGGCCTGCCCTGGCAGCGCCTGGGTGATGGCGGGGTGATCACCGTGCTTTGACTCTGATCGTCATGTGGGGCACTGCCAATTGGGGCATGCGCCGATGGCGTGGCCGCAGCGGTGCTGGCACAGTCAACGCCCATGGTGTTGGAGCCGCAATCCCTGGAGGGCCTGAGCGCAGAGCAACTGCGCGCTGTGCTGCACGACGTGCTGCAGGCGGTGGCCGCCAAGGATCAGGCGCTGGCCTTCAAGCAGGCCATCATCGACAAGCTCACGCACGAGAACGCGCTCTTGAAGCGCATGAAGTTCTCTGCCCAGTCGGAGCGCTTCAACCCCGAGCAGAAGAGCCTGCTCGAAGACGAGATCGAGGCCGACCTGGCCGCCGTGGCCAGCGAGATCGACGCGCTGCAGGCGGCGCAGACCCCGGCCAGCGCCGAAGACAAGAAGGTACCCAAACGACTGCCGCTTCCCGCGCACCTGCCCCGGCGCGAGATCCGCCACGAGCCTGACGTCACCACCTGTGCCTGCGGCTGCCAGATGAAACGTGTGGGCGAGGACGTGGCCGAGAAGCTGGACTACGTGCCCGGCGTGTTCACGGTGGAGCGTCACATCCGGGGCAAGTGGGCCTGCGCGAAGTGCGAGACGATCACGCAGGCGCCGCTGGCACCCCACATCATCGACAAGGGCATCCCCACCACCGGGCTGCTGGCGCAGGTGCTGGTGGCCAAGTACGCCGACCACCTGCCGCTGTACCGCCAGGAGGCGATCTTTGCGCGGGCGGGCCTTGCCATCCCGCGCTCCACCCTGGCGGCCTGGGTGGGCGCCTGCGGCGTGCAACTGCAACCGCTGGTGGACGCGCTCAAGGACGAGATGCTCACCCACCGGGTGCTGCACGCCGACGAGACGCCAGTAGCCATGCTCAAGCCCGCGAACCTGCGAGACGGCAAGACACACCGCGCCTACCTCTGGGCCTACGCGCCCGGCGCGTTCGAGGGCATGAAGGCAGTGATCTACGACTTCTGCGAGAGCCGCTCGGGCGAGCACGCCCGTCGCTTCCTGGGCGAGTGGCGAGGTGGCCTCGTCTGCGATGACTTCAGCGGCTACAAGGCCCTGATCGCCAGCGGCGTCACCGAGGTGGGCTGCCTGGCCCACGCGCGGCGCAAGTTCTTCGACCTGCACGCGGCCAACCAGAGCCAGATCGCCGAGGCCGCGCTGCAGCAGTTCGCACAGATCTACGAGATCGAGCGCGAGGTCAAGGAGCTCAGTACCGAGCAGCGCCTGGCGATCCGCCGGGATAAGACCCGGCCCATGCTGGACGCCCTGCACGCGTGGATGACGCTGCAGCGGCGCAAGGTGCCCGACGGCTCGGCGACAGCCAAGGCGCTGGACTACAGCCTCAAGCGCTGGGCCGCACTCATCCGATTCGCCGAAGACGGGCAACTGCCGGTGGACAACAACGGGATCGAGAACCAGATCCGACCGATCGCCATCGGGCGCAACAACTGGCTGTTCGCCGGCAGCCTGCGCGCCGGCCAACGGGCCGCGGCCGTCATGAGCCTGATCCAGTCGGCGCGCGTGAACGGGCACGACCCGTACGCCTACCTGCGCGATGTGATGACACGCCTGCCGCTGCAGCGGGCCAGCCAGATAGGCGAGCTGCTGCCCCATCGCTGGCAGAGGACCCCGCCTGAGGCTGCGACACTGGCGGCATGAGCACCAAGTTCCAGCGCCTACAGGCCCACAACGTCTACCAGCTTCGCATCGAGCTGCAGCACATCGAGCCGCTGATCTGGCGGCGCATCCTCGTGCCCGAGACGCTCAAGCTCTCCAAACTCGATCGGATCGTGCAAGCGGCCATGGGCTGGACCAACAGCCACCTGCACGACTGGCGCATCGGGCAGCAGCGCTACGGCATTCCCGACGAAGAGTGGATCGGCAGCAGCCAGATGCTCGATGAGCGCAAGTTCACCATCGCGCAGGTGCTGGGCGAGCAGACCAAGACCTTCGCCTACAGCTACGACTTCGGCGATGGCTGGGATCACCGGATCACGGTGGAGGAACGTCTGCCGGTTCAAGAGGGGCACAACGACTGGCCGATGTGCGTGGCCGGTGAGAACGCCTGCCCGCCTGAGGATGTGGGCGGACCACCAGGCTACATGGACTTCCTGCAGGCCATGCGCGATCCAAAGCACGAGCAGCACGCCGATCACTGGCGCTGGTGGGGTGGGCCGTTCGACCCGCACGCCTTCAGCATCAATGCGGCCAACATGGCGATCCGCAAGCTGCGCTGAGTTCAGCGGCCCGCGTCAAGGTGGGTTGGCTGGACGCTTAC
>NZ_JAUBUR010000040.1:0-57510 GCF_036705485.1 Microcoleus sp. AT9b-C3
GATTAAAGTAATGCACTGCACTTATCCTTACCGCCCTCAGTACGCCAAGAACGTAACGCGATCGCTCTTTACTAGAATAGTCGATCGCACGGCTCAAATATTTTTACCAAATCAACTTAACAATCCCTGGCGTTTAAAATAATTAAAGTTTGTTGGCAAACTGCATCAAAAGCAACAAAATTCAGCGCAAAATAAAAAAATTAGCCTCAACATATCCGAAAATTTACCTAGAAGAATTATTGCGGGCTTGAATAACAGTCTGGGGTTCATTACTGTGTTTTTTTTACCAAAATACTTCTTTGCTGCCCTTTTCCCTGGTTAAAAAGCCGGTTGCTTTCGTCAAGAGTGCCTGAGTCACCATAGCCTTGACAAAATCTCGGTTAAGCAGGAAAATTAAATAAATGTTTTAAACAAAATACTCAGTGAAAGTTTCATTAGTAGTGAGCGATTTGTCAGGAGGAGGTGCAATTCGTGCTTTTTTATTAGCTCAAGTCTTGATAGAGCTTAAATGTGATGTAGAAGTTGTTGGATTTCAGTTGGGCACGGAATTGTATGCTACTCCTCCCAGAGATATCCCGGTATGTGCGATACCGGGTCAAAATTATCCGGGGTTTTTAATGGATGCTCAAAAACTTTGGAAAAAAATTGATGGGGATATTATTTATGCAGTCAAACCTAAACCTACAAGTTTTGGGTTATCACTGTTGAAAAAACTGGCTACTCGCCACTTTATAATTTTAGATATAGACGACTGGGAACTGAGCTGGTACGGCGGAGATGAATGGAAATACCGTCCATCTTTCAAACAACTTTATCGAGATATTTTTAAACACAACGGTCAATTGAGAGAACCAGATAATCCGCTCTATCTCAAGTGGATGGAAAGTCTCATTCACCGTGCTGATGCAGTCACCGTTGATACTGAGTTTTTACAACAGCGTTTTGGTGGTGTATATTTGCCTAATGGTAAGGATACTGCAATGTTCGACCCTGCTAAATACAACCCTGAATTGAGCAGACAGCGTTACGGCTTGTCGGGGTATAGAGTTCTGATGTTTCCGGGGGCACCGCGACCTCATAAAGGCGTAGAGGATGTTTTGATGGCCCTCGAACAGTTAAATGAGCCCGATTTAAAATTAGCGATCGTCGGCGGGAGTCCTTATGATGATTATGATGATAAACTTGTGAAACAATGGGGGCGTTGGATTATTAAACTGCCAAGGTTTCCAGTCGAGACGATGCCGTCCGTTGTAGCGGCGGCTCATGTTGTCGTTGTTCCTCAGCGAGAAACTCTCACAGCCGTGGCTCAGTTTCCGCTCAAGCTGACAGATGGCATGGCAATGGCTAAGCCTGTTTTGTCTACGCGAGTGGGGGATATTCCAGCAATTTTAGGGGGAACGGGTTATTTAGTCGATCCGAGTTCTCCCGCTCAAATTTCACAAAAGATTCAATGGATATTTCAAAATTGGACAGCGGCTAATTTACAAGGAATGAAAGGGCGGGAAAGATGTGTGAAAAAATATAGTATTCCAGCAATGAAACCGATACTTTCAGATATAATCGCAGGTATGTAAATGTTATTTTAAAACTACTCACGGGAGGAAGAAAAACTGTCTGTTATTAAAGAATATTTTGAGATGCCGTACTGTTTAGCTGGGAATGCTTCATGTCTGCCAATAAGCTACTCCTAAAATTTGCCAGACGATATCCCGGCAGGATTTTCTTAACTGTGATGCTGGGCTTTTCTGGCGCTTTATTCAACGGTATCAGCACGACTCTGATTGTACCAGTGCTTTTAAGTTTTTTAGAGGAAGCGATCGAGCTGCGTGGTGCTCCACCTCTAATTAAAACTTTGATGTATCCCTTTGAGGGAATGCCCGAAAATCAGCGTTTAATGTTGATGACCGGGGCGGTTGTGCTGGCAATTTTTTTAAAAAATGTTGCGAGTTATATCAATACTTTAGTAGCTACTTCTCTGACGCGCTCTCTGACTTTTGATTTGCGAGAAGCAGGTTTGCGGTTGTTGTTAGAAGTAGATTTAGATTTTTACTCTAAAACTAAAGTCGGGGATTTAATTAATAGATTGGGCGGAGAGATTGGTCGGACTGCTAGTGCAGTTGGTACGGCCATCGGAATGTTTACTACCTCAATCACTGTTTTGGTGTTTGTGGGTCTGCTACTTTCGATCTCGTGGAAACTGACGCTGACAGCTACAGTTTTACTGGCGTTAGTTGCTTGGACAAATCAATATATTATTAACCGTTCCAAGCATTTTGGTCACCTGCTTTCTGAAATGTCGAAAGATTATTCGGTTAGGGTGCTGGAAACGATTACTGGGATTCGGCTGGTTAAGTCAACGGGGAACGAGGAAAGAGAGTATCAGCGGATCAAGCATTTAATTCAAAGGCGAGAACAAGCGGATTTTCAGGCTCAGGTAAACTATGCGGCGATCGCCCCAATTAACGAAGTTGTTAATTTAATAGTTGTAATTTTGATTGTATTTATAGGTCGCACAATATTTGCTAATGAGATAGAGTCTATTTCTACAATTTTATTAACCTACTTATTGGTACTTTTTAGGTTAATTCCTTTAATTTCACAGTTGAATAGCGGGCGCAGTCAATTTGCAAATACGTCGGCTAGTGTAGAGGTGGTTAATGATTTTTTGAGCTGCGAGGACAAGCCATTTATGCTGAACGGTTCTGTGCCTTACACTCATTTGCGATCGGGAATTCATTTTAATAAAATATCTTTTAGTTATCCTAACCACAAAAATTTAGTTTTGCAAGGAATTGATTTATTTCTACCTCACGGCACTACTTTGGCTTTGGTAGGAACTTCGGGTTCTGGCAAGTCAACTTTGGCAGATTTACTGCCGAGATTTTACGATCCTACTGAAGGTCATATCTCGATCGATGGCACGGATTTGCGCGAATTTGATCTAAAAAGTCTCAGACAAGCGATGGGTATTGTTAGCCAAGATACGTTTTTATTTAATGCTTCAGTGCGCGAAAATATTGCTTATGCTAGACCCCAAGCGACGGAGGAAGAAATTGTGGAAGCGGCGAAGGGAGCGAATGCTTACGAGTTTATTCAACTATTGCCGGATGGGTTGGAGACTCAAATTGGGGATCGGGGCGTGATCCTATCGGGAGGGCAGCGTCAGAGAATTTCAATTGCTAGAGCCCTGCTGCAAAACCCGGAAATCTTAATTTTAGATGAGGCAACGAGTTCGCTGGATACGGTTTCGGAAAGGTACGTGCAAGCGGCGATCGAGAAATTGAGTTGCGATCGCACAACGTTGGTAATCGCCCACCGCCTCTCCACAGTCCAAAAAGCCAACAAAATCGCCGTGATCGATCGCGGACAAGTAGTAGAAATGGGCTCCCACGAAGAATTGCTAGCAAAAGGAGGTTACTACACTCGCTTGTATTCAGTGCAATTTGCCGAAGAAACCGCTCGTGATGAAGCTCTAATTAGAGGTTCTTACGAAATTCGCACTCGTCTGACTCCCATGATAGCTTACCTCAAAATGCTAGTAGATGAAATGGTAGACTCTCCCGAAGAAAGAGACGAGTTAATCAGAGAATCATTTCACTCTGCTGCTAATATTTTCACTACTTTAGAATTTATAGAAAAGACTATTAAGCGTCAGGCTGTTAAAAAGTAGTCAGTAGTCAGTTGGCAGTTGCCAGTTGTTATTTTCCCTGTTACCAATTCTAAATTACCAATTCCCAATTCCCAATTACCATGTCTAAATATTATGTATTTTTTACCAGAAATGTCTTGCCACAATCCAATGTAGCGAGCTTAGTTCAAGTTGCCCACTCTGCAAATGCCGCAGCAAATCTCGGTTATCCAGCAGTTTTGGTATACCTCCGCAAAGGATGGAATGCTTGGAATCCCGTTGATTTACTTCGTCCTTTTCAACCGAGGAAACCGGATGACCAACTTGCCAAAACTTACAATCTTCAGGAACAATTAAAAGTCGCAGATTTGCCCGTCCCGTGGCCGATCGATCTTTTGGACAGCAAGTGGACGAGTTCTAGTACAATAATATCAAAATACTACTTACCGATTCACCTGCTTAAATCCACTAAAATTGTCCACACCCGCGACTGGAACTTTGTCAAAGCAGCAGTTAAAAACGGAATTCCCGCTATCTACGAACAGCACCACCATGAAAACAAGCAATTTGAATCAGAAATTGTCCGCAATCCTCTGTTTCAGATTTCCGTAACTGTTGCCGATACAGTGCGAGACAGCATGATTTTGAATGGGATGCCGCCGGAAAAAGTAATTACGCTGCACAACGGTTTTAACCATTTGTTTCTCGCGAGACAAACAGAAGCTGCCCTGAAGTGGCGACAGCAATTAATAGAAGATGAAAGACAGTATTTAGCAGTTTATGCAGGCGGACTTTACCCGTTTAAAGGTGTTGATATGTTGGTGGATGTGGCTAAGGAATTGCCACTGGTTCAATTTGCGATCGCCGGTGGTGATTCATCCCAAGTAACAGGCTACCAGCAGTTAGCAAAATCCAAGCAAGTTAACAACATTAAATTTCTCGGCTACCTCCCTCAAAATCAACTGGCTAGCTTGCTGCAAGCAGCCGATGTTTTGACTCACCCTCACTGTTTGACAGAAGCCGCGACGTTCACATCTCCTTTAAAGTTCTTTGATTATATGGCATCGGGAACTCCGATTGTAGCGACGGAGATTGCATCTTTAATGGAATTTAAATCGGGAAATATAGCAGCAACTTGGTGCGAACCGGATAACCCGCACCAGTTCGCGCAAAGCATTCGAGATTGTTTAACTAAATATCCGAGGAAAATCGAAGGTTATGCAGAAACAATGGATTTTGTCAAGCAGTTTTCGTGGGAAAATAGGATAGAGAGAATTTTGAGTTATGTGGATGACCAAGTGCGATCGCAAATCATTCATTAATCCTCATCCGATAATTTTAAAATCCTCCGGGGCGGGTTTTACCAACAATCATCGCCTAAAATTAATAATCTCATAAACCCGCCCCGCCCACACGCAAAAACCCGATTTATTATTAGATATGAACCAAAAAATCATCGGCACAATCACCACCTACCCAGGGATGAGTCAAAGCGACTGGCTGTGGCAACAAACCCCCCACAACTTCGGCAAATGGGGAAACATTCAAATGCTCGCCAACCACCCAGAACCAGACTTTTTACTGATGTATCAATTCGACTTTCCCAAACCTTCCAAAAAGCAATCGTGGCTCGATAAAATACGTCGCTACAGGCATCAACACCCAGAAAATGACGTTCGAGAAAAATTGCGCGGTGTCCCCAAGGAACGTATAATTTACCTAATCCGCGAACCGCCATTGCCAGAAGTTATTGAAATTACCAAAGCCAACTACGAACAAGCGAAACTTTATTGCGGTTACGTTTCCGGGCCAGACGATTTCGCACCAAACCCCAATTATATGCCCGCGATTTGGTATCACTCTAACTCGTTTCGAGAACTCGATGAAATGCCTGCGCCGCCGAAAACTAAATCCTGTTCTTGGATTACTTCAGGTGTTAGCCGCACCGCCAATCACCGCCACAGATTAGACTTTATCAAATTGTTGCGATCGCAAGAATTGGATTTTGACCTTTACGGGCGAAACTTGCCAACTTGGGCGCGCGGGAACGGCACTATGAACAATAAATGGCACGCCGTCGCGCCATACTATTACAACTTAGCTATTGAAAATTATGCAGAAAACGATTGGTATGTCAGCGAGAAGCTTTGGGATGCTTTGTTAGCTTGGTGTTTGCCAATTTATTACGGCGGTTCGGCGGCGGATAAATTGTTGCCTGCGGGGAGTTTTCTGCGGCTGCCGAGTTTGGATGAGAAAGGAGTAGAATTTATTAAAGAGGTTGTGGCTACGCCAGATTATTGGCATGAAGCGAGGGAAAAAATTGCTGAAGCCAGACAAATCATTCTCCATGAATTAAACTTGCTCAATTGGCTGTCTAACTTTGCATCTTAGGAAATAGCGCAATGACAGAAAACCAAAATCAACCCAGAGAATACGATGCCGTACTCGGCGGTCAAAATCCACCCCCCCTCGGTGCTGCTGTCTTAGGCGGGATTCCCGGTGTTAAGAGTCGTTTAGCTTCACCGATTGTCGAGGTGAAAATTGCTGCACAGTCTGAAGCGCTGAAATATGGAGATGCAGGTTTAGATTTGATAATTGGGGCACTGCAAGATGAATCAATGGCGGTGAAGTTGGCCGCCTATTCGCTGCTGAGGAATAGAGATGAGGAGAAGATTCAACAACATTTACGTAGCTCTTTTGAATTTGATGTTATCGCAGTCGATGCTACAGGAAAGGAAAACAGCCGCAGTCAGTTCTTTGCTCGCTTCTTCCCGGAAGACTTAGGGAACTCAGTTGTGCTCGAAATGGTATCGATTCCCGATGGGGTATTTATGATGGGTTCGCCAGAAACAGAAGAAGGTAGAAAAGATAGGGAAAGTCCGCAGCATCAAGTAAAAGTAGCCGCTTTTTTTGCAGGTAAGTATCCCATCACCGAAGCACAGTGGCGAGCAGTGATGGAAAAAAATCCATCGGTTGTCCAAGGTGAAAAACGTCCTGTAATAGGTGTGTCGTGGCAAGATGCCGTCAAATTCTGCGACAAACTCTCAGAAAAAACCGGGAAAAAATATCGCCTCCTGAGTGAAGCAGAATGGGAATACGCCTGTCGTGGGGGTACAACAGGGCCATTTCATTTTGGGGAAACCATTACTAGAGAATTAGTCAACCATCACAAATACCCTGCCTACGCAAACGCTCCCCCCACAGACTCTTACTATTGCAGGCGAAGAGAAATAACGGATGTCGGGAGTTTTACCCCCAATGCCTTTGGACTGTACGATATGCACGGCAATGTTTGGGAGTGGTGCAGCGATACCTGGCACGAAAACTATAACGGCGCACCAACTGACGGAAGTTCTTGGGAAACTGGCACAAATGATAAACGTATGCAGCGTGGCGGTTCCTGGGAATATTCTGCGGTATATTGCCGCAGTGCCACTCGTCTTAGATATTCGGCTAGCTTCCGGGCTATAGACGTTGGTTTTCGCGTGGCTTGTGTTTTAGCGTAGTCTCGGGTTTTTGGTTTGTAGTATTCGGCGATGATTTTTATGTCTTGTCATTTTTGCCGGAGTTCGATAGACTTTTTTTTCAAAACTTTAAATCGTGATTAATCGAGGGGACACGATATAATTGAGCGACTATATATGAATGGAATTTGCACGCTAGCCAACGATACAGTTTACGATCAACTAATTGCCTTGCTCAACAGTATTGAAGTTATCTTAGGCTCAAATATTCCCGTCTGTATTTATCCTTTCGACGACCAAATAGAGGAAATCAAAGCTGAAATTGTTAACCGTCCCAACGTCTTTATTTATGAAGATAGCGCATCAATTCAGCGATGGGACAAATTCATGGAAGCAGCCGCACCCGAGCGTTTGAACCGCAAAAAATTCCGGCTTTACGGCGCACACCGACGCTTTTGCGCTTTCGACGGCCCGTTTGAAAAGTTTATCTATATGGATGCGGATACTTTGGTGATGAATTCCCTAGATGCGGTTTTTCAGAAGTTAGAGGGATCGGATTTTGTGGTTTATGATTTTCAATTTCTATCCCCAACTAAAGTATACAATATTCAGTCACCAAAACTCCTCGAAGTTTTTGAGCAAAATCGGATAGACTCGGAAATATTTTGTTCGGGGTTTTACGCCAGCAAGCAAGGATTGTTTGAGCAAAATACTAGGGAATGGCTGTTAGCTCAACTGCAATCTGGCGAGGCGGAAATTCTCTATGAAGGTGCGGGAGAACAGCCGTTGCTCAATTATATGGTGATGAAAACGGGGATGAATAGCTATAATTTTGCTTACAGTCTCCCGGAGGGCGAAAAAACCGGGTGCAGCGTCACTTCCCAACATTTTGAAGAGCAAGATCAGATTTTGTACGACAAGGGAAACCGACTTACTTACATTCATTATATTGGTGTGCCGCCGGATTTAATTCGGAGAGTTTGTGCGGGCGAAAATATTGAGTTTCCCTATCGCGATTTGTTCCTGCATTACCGCTACCTCCGCCAACCGTCCAAGCGTCCGATTTTTGCCCAACCGCTAAAGTCTTATACTGAGGTTTCTGGGGCGAATTTGTTAAAAAGGGCATTGAGAAGGTTGAGGATAAATTTATGAATCGCGGTATTTATATTGTTGCGAATGATAAGGTGATCGAAAGTGCGATCGCCCTTTTAAACAGCATACGTCTGTACAATTGTCAAGTACCTGTTTTTCTGATTCCCTTCGACGACAATTATCAGCAAGTCGCAGCCGCACTCAGCCTTCTCCACGACGTGCGATTGTTCCCAAATCTGGAGTTTGTGGAACAGTTTACCAGAGAAATTGGCCAAATGTTCGATCGCAACTTTTTAGCCCTCCCCAACAAAATGCGAAAACTCGCCGCCTGGTTTGGCCCCCTAGACGAATTTCTGTATATCGATACCGATATCATCGTCTTTGAAGACATGGCAGCCAACCTTAACAAACTATCAGAAGTAGACTTTTTTTGCTGCGATTACCACCACCTCAGCGAAAAACTGCGAAATGTATTTTCACCTACTGTAAAAGAACAAAATATCTTTACAGACTCACAGCTTCAAGATGTATTTAACAGCGGTTTTTGGGCTTCCAGAAAAGGAACTATTACAGAATCGCAAATGTATAAAATTTTGCGAGAATGTTCGCAGCATCGAGAATATTTTGACTTTACTCAAAATGTCACAGACCAACCTATACTAAATTATATCATTCTTAAACTGATTCCCAAGCGCTGCAATCTTGTTAAAGATTCAGCAACCGAACCGGGAAGCTGGGCTGGTTCCAAGCATTTTCAGGAAATAAATTATGTTCTTTATGACAAAGGCAAAAGGTTAAAATATATTCACTGGGCTGGAATCCCGATTAAATCGGGCAGCCCTTATTGGAAACTTTGGAAACATTATCGCTATCTCAATGAGGAACAACCAAATTTAGTGCAAAAAATATTTCGGGCTTTCAGTAGGTGAGGATAAAATCATATGTTCTATCATTGTCAACAAGCTTTGAAGAACCGGCAAGATGCCTGTTCCACGATTCATAAATATTGTTCGGTTTTTGACACTCAACCAGCTTTGAAGAACAGGCAAGATGCCCCCACCACAATCAATAAATTTTATTTCTTGTGGTGTGGGCATCTTGCCCGCACCTAAAAAACAATATATATACGCTGGATTACTTATTAACTAAAAAACTATGGTTGATGGCATTTATATACTAGCAAACGATGTTGTTTTCGACCAATTCGTGGCTTTATTAAACAGTCTCGAAGTCAATGGGGCAAAAGATATTCCAGTTTGCATCATTCCCTATGATGATAACTTGAAAAAAGTGCGATCGCACATTTCCCGCCTACACAATGTCACCCTGTTTGAAAATACCGATTCTATCCAGTTCTGGGAAGACTTTGCGACTCAAGTTTGGAAAACTCATGCAAAAGCTCAAAAAGTTTGGCAATCTCAAGGTTTGAAACCTGTTCAATGTTTGGAAATGCACCGAAAATTATGTTGTTTCGACGGCCCTTTTGATAAATTTATCTATTTTGACGCAGACACTCTGTTAATGGGTTCTCTAGATTATATTTATCAAAAGCTTGATGATTTTGATTGGGTAGCAAACGATTTTCAATACAAATCAGACCTCAATTATATATTTGATTTGTCCTCCCCCAAATTACCTCAAATTTTAAATATTGACGAACTGCAATCTCATACTTTTTGTGCGGGTTGGTATGCGTCAAAAGCCGGGGTTTTTAATCGAAACAATTGCTATCAATTATTAGAAAAATTAACATCAGGAGAAGCGGAAATTATGTCTTTACGGGGCGCTGACCAATCTTTACTTAACTATTTAGTCGCCCGCAGCAATATCTCTTTTTACAACTTTGCATATGCTGAACCCGAACAGGTAACGGGAAATCATTGGTCTTCTCAATTTGAGGTGATAGATTATGTTCTATATGACAAAGGACGACGGTTGACTTACTTGCACTACATGAGTATTTCGGCTGCAAAGTTTACTCGATTGTGTGCTGGCGAAGATGTTGAGATTCCTTACCGAGACGTATTTCTGCACTATCGCTATTTGAATTCGCCGGAAACACAGCCAAAACTCGCGCCTCCAAATTTGTTGGTTCGCTTGGGGAGAAATCTCAAAACTTGGGGAAGTCAAAAAGTTAACAATGTTCAATTTAAGCTGCGGAATTTCTGGGATAGATAGCATCTAACTGTACTCTAACTGTACAAAGACTGAATCCACTCCCATTCGCGCCTTAAGCCTTCTTCTAAAGCAACCTGCGGCTGATAACCTAAGATTTTCTTGGCTTTAGACACATCCGCGCTAGTGTGTCGCGCGTCTCCCCTCGCAGCTTCAGTAAAATCTATCCGAATAGGTCGATCGACTATCCTCTCTATTGTATCAATAACTTCTCTCAAAACTACCCGACTTCCCCCACCAATATTAAAAACTTCTCCCGCAGCTTCTGGAACCTCAGCGGCCGCTAAATTCGCCTCAACGCAATCGCTGATAAACGTAAAATCCCGCGTTTGCAATCCGTCGCCAAAAATAGAAATCGCCTCATCAAACAAAATCGACTTAAAAAACTTGTGAAAAGCCATATCGGGGCGCTGTCTCGGCCCGTAAACCGTAAAATAGCGCAGCGAAGTAGTCGGAAGACCAAAATTCTGGTAATAAAGTCCGCACAAACGTTCACCGGCTAACTTCGTAATTCCGTAGGGAGAAACCGGCTGCGGACAAGCGTTTTCATTCGTGGGAAAAGATTCAGCATTGCCGTAAATTGAAGAAGAAGAAGCATAGACAAACTTTTGCAATTTTGGCGCATCTTTTGCCGCTTCTAACAATACTTGGGTGCTGTTAATATTGCGTTCCGTATAACTGCGAAAACCGTCACCCCAGCTAGCACGAACTCCTGCTTGCGCCGCCTGATGAAAAATCACCTTAGCATCGGATAAAAGACTTCGCCAATTTTGAGACAAAATATCGCCTTCCACCAATTCAAAACCCGGATACTTTTCAAATCGTGCAATATTCTTGCGCTTGAGAGCCGGGTCGTAATAATCGTTGAACTCATCAACACCAATAACCGTGTCCCCTCTATTTAAAAGAGTTTCTACTAAGTTAGAGCCAATAAATCCCGCCGCACCCGTAACAATAACAATACTCATTAGATTTTAGATTTTAGATTTTAGATTTTAAAAATTTTACAGAAATTATTGCATAAGTTTTCATATTCTTCTTTCTCTTTCTCTTCCTCTGCGTTCTCTGCGTTTCAAAAAACATCAAATAGGATAATCTTAGAGAACTATCAACCCCCTTCTTTCTGATAAAAAGAGGTTGATAGTTAACTTTCATTGTTCAAAAGAATCTAAATCCAGCGCTTGGGAACCTCCGCGTTCTAACTCGATTAAAAGCTTACCCAACTGAGTCCAAACTAGCCAACCTGTGAGTACCGTCAGTGGCAAAGCTAGGGCATAAGAAAGTAGTTTTGGGAAGCCAAAAATCTCCATTCCAGAAGCTAAAAATACGCAAATACCGCCAGCCATTCCCAGAAAAGGTATGACCAATTGCAGCCTTGGCAGGTTAGCCAAGGTGCGAGTAGAACGATTTTTAGACCACTGTTGTACGGATTGTTTGAGAGTTGCTTCAAATGCTACACCGGAGGCCATCCCTGCTAGCAGTCCAGCCGACATTAAAAAATAGGGAGGTTCTGGAAAATAATACACGAATAATTCCTTAATTTGGGTAATTTGGGTAATTGGGAATTGGGAGTAGGTAATTGAGAATTGGGAATTAGGAATCGGCAAAAGTAGAATTATTTTTCTTTCTTCTTCCCTCTTCCTTCTTCCTTCTTCCCTCTTCCTTCTTCCTTCTAATTAAAACCGAGTTAGCGCCGCTGCTCCTGCTGTGGAAAACTCCGTCAAAGCGCCTAGAGCAACGTTGAACAGGCGACCGGGCTGCAAATCTTCCTTGACTAAGTTCCACAGGCTGCGAACTTCTTCGGTGTGGAGGCGATCGTCCTCAATCAAAGCTAACATTAGCTGGCGTCTCAAAAACGACCCTTCCTCTGACAGCAAAAATTGCAAGCCTAGTTGTGCTGTGGGTAGCAGGTCGAAACTGCGATCGGATCGGGCGATCGCGATCATGTCCTCTAACCTGTTCCACTGGAATTTGCCATCCTTGAATAATACCTCAATCAGTCGCCGCCGCAGTGCCGGAGATTCTCCGTTCAACAAACGGCGCGCTACATAAGGATACGCCACCTCGACTATCTTGAAATCGGGATTCAGCGTCAGGGCCAAACCTTCTTCTGTCACCAGAGAGCGAATAATTAAGGCAAATTTCGCCGGCACCCGGAAAGGATAATCGTACATCAACTCCGAAAACTGGTCTGTAATCGTCTTGAAGTTAAAATCTGACACCTTTTCGCCGACGATATCGCCGAGTACAGATTCCAGCGCCGGGACGATCGGCATAATATCTGTATCTGGTGTCAAAAAGCCAAGTTTGACAAAATCTTTGGCTAATTGTAAGTAATCTTTGTTGATCAAATGAACGACAGAATCAACCAAAGTTTCTTTAGTTGTTTCTTCCATCTGATCCATCATCCCAAAATCAATGTAAGCCATACGGCCGTCCGCTAAGGCAAACAGATTTCCCGGATGGGGGTCAGCGTGAAAAAATCCGTGTTCCAGCAACTGCCGCAAACCGCTGCGGACTCCGACTTCAATTAAACTATCGGTATCCAAACCTGCGGCTTTAACACTTGCTATATCTGTCAGCTTGATGCCGTCAATCCATTCGAGAGTGAGAACGCAGTTTGAAGTATAGCGCCAGTAAATGCTCGGAACTTTTACTGTCGGGTCGTCGGCAAAATTTGTAGCAAATTTCTCGGCGTTGCGTCCTTCATTGAGATAATCAATTTCCTCGAACAATTTGATACCGAATTCATCCACGATCAAACAAAGGTCGTGACCGAGATTCAGCGGCAACAAAGGGCCCAACCATCCAGCGGCCCAGCGCATTAAATAAAGATCCAGGCTCAAAACTGGCAGCAAATTCGGTCGCTGAACCTTGACTGCTACTGCTTCCCCGGTGAGGAGGCGAGCTCGGTAGACTTGACCGAGACTTGCCGCGGCGACAGGTTCGGGAGAGATTTCGCTGTAGGTTTCGCTAATTTTGCGATCGAGTTCTGCTTCAATAATCTCGAAAGCGCGCACCGAGTCAAACGGCGGCAATTGATCCTGAAGTTTGATCAATTCTTCGAGAAAGTCTTTGCGGATCAAATCCGGTCTGGTAGAAAGGGCTTGGCCGACTTTAATGAAAGTGGGGCCCAAGCGAGTGAGTATTTGTCGCAGGTGGGCGGCCCGTTCCGGCTGGTGTGCTGCGACTTCGTGCTGCCAACTGTCCCACAGCATCCCCAGAACGAAGCCTGCAAAAGACCAAATAACGGTAATTGCGCGCCAAATTGCTTTCCAAGGACGGTTGCGGTAATACTGAGCGATCGCTTGTGGATCGTAGCGTCTAGCCTGAGTGAATTGATACTGAGGCACTCGTTTATTTTCCTCTTATCTTATGAAAATTACAGGTTAAATTGAGAATTGGGCATCGGCCATCGGGCATCGGGCATTGGAAGTCAAAAGTTAAAACATTCTTCCTTCTTCCTTCTATCCTTTACATCCGTTACATCCGTTACATCCGTTACAGAATCCGTTGCCGAACTTCCTTCTTCATCATTGACCGATCGCATTGCAAGGTTTAGGCGAGCGGAAAATGCACCCGTTCGAGGCGGATTGCTAGCCTAAATTTGTTTCTTTTCATTAAATATAGTACATAAAAGTACAAGTGATCGGTCAAAATACTTAACGGCTCTCCCTGAACCCTGCACATTCTCACAGCACTGCAACCCTGCAATTCTTTTCTCATCCTGCATTTCCCTCGCTTAAGCCATCGCGCCAAAGCTACCGGATGCGATCGGCCTTTGCCAAGCAATCTTTCAGACCGTAAATCGTCCGCTCTTGTTGATCCCTCGACAGTTCTGGAAACATCGGCAAAGACAAGACTTCGCGACAAACTTGCTCAGCCTTTGGCAACTGACCTGCTTGATAACCCAAAGATTTGTAAACAGGTTGCAGGTGCAAAGGTAACGGATAGTAAACCATCGAACCGATGCCAGCTTCCTGCAACTGAGCCCGCATCCAATCTCGAAAATCGCCAGAGGAATTTTGCGCCTCTTCTGGACTTGTCAGCCGGATCGTGTATTGATTCCAAACTCCTTTTGCTTCCGGCAACTCTTTGGGGACGGCAACTCCGGGCACGCGGGAGAGAAATTCGCTGTAAAGTGCCGCTTTCTCCTGCCGCTGCGCGTTCCAACTGTCGAGATACCGCAATTTAATGCTGAGAATCACCGCTTGCAGGGCATCTAAACGGCTGTTGTAACCGATTTCTTCGTAGAAATATCTAGAAGACTGTCCGTGTTCTTTGAGCATTCGCATCGAAGCTGCCAGGGCTGGATCGTTTGTCGTCACCGCGCCACCGTCACCGCAAGCGCCTAAATTTTTGGTCGGATAAAAACTAAAGCAGCCGACATGGCCGATGCTGCCGACTTTTCGAGACTGCCACTGGGCCCCGACAGACTGGGCGCAATCTTCAATTACGGCTAAATTGTGTCGAGTCGCAATTTCCATCAACCGAGTCATGTCTACCGGTTGGCCGAAGATGTGCACTGGCATAATTGCCTTGGTTTTGTCGGTAATTGCCGCTTCGAGGAGCTCGACATCCAGATTAAAAGTATCGCTGTCAATATCGACAAATACTGGAGTCGCGCCGACGGCGCTAATTGTCTCAGCCGAAGCAAAAAAGGTAAAAGGAGTGGTAATCACTTCATCGCCGGGGCCAATTTTGAGAGCACGCAAAGCCAAAATCAAGGCATCCGTGCCGGAGTTACAGCCAACGCACTCGGAAACTCCCGTGTAGTCGGCGAACTCTCGTTCAAAACTCTTCACGGCTGGGCCGCCTACGTAGCCGCCAGAGGCAAGCACTTTTTGCACCGCAGCGGTTATCTCGTCGCCAATCTGGGCGTATTGGCGGGTTAAGTCGAGGGGGGGAACATTATTCACTCTTTACACCATAAATTTCAACCATTATCAAAGCAAATTCTTGCAGCAAAACTGTTTTCCAGAAACCTTTATTGCAATATCTTATATTTGGACAGGCAAACAATCACATTATCGAAAGGGTGGGCCGGTGTTAATTCTGCTAGATTTTACAGATTTGGGTTGGGCTTTGGGGATGGTGGCGATCGCGATCGGGCTTTCGGCGTGGCAGGGACTGGGATTGGAGGGGGCGATCGCGCTCGCCGCGGGGCGCACCCTGATCCAGTTAATCTTAGTCGGGTACGTGCTCGCAGTCATATTTGACCCGCAGGGGAAAAATCCTTGGCTGGTTTTAGCAGTTTTAGCAATCATGCTGACAACCGCTAGCATGGTTGCCAGCAACCGCATCAGCAAAAAAATCAAGAACTTACTGCCCTTAGTTTGGGGTTCAATTTTGATAAGTACGGCCTTGACTCTCGCCTATACAAACTTGCTAATTTTGCAGCCTGACCCTTGGTACGAACCGCAATACCTGATTCCCTTAGCGGGTATGATTTTGGGCAATGCCATGAACTCCGGGGCGATCGCCGGCGAAAGACTTGTCAGTACAGTTAATAGCAGCCAGTTAGAAATAGAAACCCATTTAAGTTTAGGTTCCACTCCCCAGCAAGCAGTAAAACAGTACCGCAAAGATGCCATCAAAGCGGGATTAATCCCGCTCTTAAATACAATGACAGTGGTAGGAATCGTGACTTTACCCGGAATGATGACAGGTCAAATGCTGAGCGGTGTCAGTCCTCTCGATGCAGCATCTTACCAGATTTTAATTATGTTTGTGTTAGCGCTGGCAACTGTAATCGCCACTCTGCTGTTGACTGAGGGATTGTCCCGGAAGTTTTTCAATCAAGATGCACAATTGATCAAATGGTAATTGGGCATTGGGCATTGGTAATTGGGAACACCAGATAGAATATAAATTAACCAGAATTATCGTAGGGGCGGGTTCACCAACATCTCCGATAAAAATGATAAATCTCATAAACCCGCCCCGCCCCAATGACTGATAACTGACAACTCATATAATCTGTACATAAATATCTAGTCGGGGCGGGTTTAGGGAATCTAGGACTGACATTAAAGATTGTCGGTGAACCCGCCCCTACAATAATTATGATTGATTTATAGGACAAGATATCGGGATAATTTACCATGATTAAAACTCCAAATCAACCAGTAACCTTTGAAGAATTTGCGGAATGGAAGCCCGAAAATGCACGTTATGAACTGCACAATGGAGAGATTATTGAAATAGCCCAGCCACCGGGAAAACATGAAGAAGTTATCGGTTTCTTAGCCTCGAAATTAACTCTTGAATTTGTCAGACTAAACCTTCCGTACCTAATCCCCAAACAAGCATTAGTTAAGCCGCCGGAACACGAATCAGCCTATTCGCCCGATATTCTAATCTTAAGTCGCCCAAATTTAGCATCAGAACCTCTATGGAAAAAGTTCTCAACTGTGACTCAAGGCGCATCAATTCCGCTTGTTGTTGAAGTCGTTAGCACGAATTGGCAAAATGACTACATCAGGAAGGTGGGCGAATACGAACTAATCGGGATTCCTGAATACTGGATTGTGGATTATCTCGGTTTGGGCGGCCGCAGGTTTATCGGGAATCCTAAGCAACCGACTATTTCGATTTATCGGTTGCTTGACGGCGAGTATGAGGTGAGTTTGTTTCGGGGAGATGACAACATCAAGTCCGCAATTTTCCCAGAGTTGAATTTGACGGCGCAACAAGTTTTTCAAGCTGGAATGACTGCGGATGAAATTGCGGGCGGTGCGTGAGTGTACAAATTGCGAAAAATCTGACAGATTTTTGACCCTCACGCACCCTACAACTACAACTACTTCGGTTCGTGACTCCCAATCCGCTTGCCTTCGCCATCGTACACCTGCATCGGAATTTTGGCGTTTTCGGCGATCGCCTCCAAAGCTTTTTGCAATGTTTGAACGTGCTTTTCTACAGCTTGACGAGTCTTCACAGCATTGTTGTTGTTTGCTTGGATGAAGGTTTGTTGCAGTTTCTGCACGTAACCTGGAGTCATCTGCACCGCAATCAAATCTTTGCTAACAGTATAGTCGCAAATCTTGGGGTTGCCTTTGCAAGTTTTATCTAAATCGGTGCGGGCTTTTTGCAGGTTTCTTTCTTCCTGCAACCTTACTTCTGCTTGCTGCAAGGAAGTTTTGTAGGAAGCGATCAGCGGTTGGGCTTTTTGAGAATAGGAAGTTGCCGCCGGCACTTGCTCCGCGTAACTCAAAGCTCTTCGCCAGGATTCAGATGCTTTAAACCAGGCGTTTTTGCCCTCAAAAATTTGAGCTTCCGCTGCTAAAGTCACAGCTTGAGTATACGCATTTTCCGAAATTCCTTCGACATTTTTGCGCTCGCGAGCTTCTGAAAGTTTGGTTTCGTATTTGGGAACTAACAGTTTAGCTTGTTGGTAAGATGTCGTGCCCGTGGGAATTTCGGATAGGATGTCGAGGGATTCTTCCCAACCTGATTGTACTTGAGCCCAAGTCTCGGCTGTCTGAGCTACTGCTTCGCGAGCTTCTGCTATTTGGGCTGTATTTTTGGCGGCGAGCAGCGTTTTTTCGGCTTTTTTCTCTGTGCTTAACTGCCGATTTCCTGTTGCTACATTCTTCCGGTATTCTTTTGCCTTTCTCTGAGCAAAAGCATAAACTGGACTGTCTGTGGGGATTTCTCCGAGTTCGCCGATCGCACTTTGCCACAGAGCTTGCGCTTCCTGTCCGTCCTCCGCAGAATAAGGCGGATTTTGGGTTTTCTGGGTTGCTGACTGTGCGAGGCGCGCTGCATCGATCGCAGAGTTTAAATTCTGATTTTGCTTCCGGTAGTTTTCCAGGGCGCTTTGAGCTTCACCGCGATGAATTGACCAAGAGGGAATCGGTTCCAAAAGGGCGATCGCCTGTTTTAACTGTCGCTGCGCTTCTTGGGGGCTGTTGGCAACTTTTGACGTTTTCAGCGTCTTCGTAGAATTCTCGCTCAACTGTTTGGCATTAGCTAAAGCACTACATCCTCCGATGACGCAGGGGCGGCTCAGCATATAATAACCGCCTGCCAAAACTAGCGCGGCGACACTGATGATTCCAGCAGCAGCCAGCATCGCAAACGGTGAATGCTTGGGTTTTTGGGCAACTGTTACCGCTTCCATATCCAGCGGATTGAAGGGATTGTCTCCAATATCTGTCGGGATTGCAGCTACCCTAAAGGCGATCGGATCGGAATTGCTGGAACTCTCCGACAAATTGGGGAAATATTCTTCATCCCACGCATCTTTACCCTCTGTTTCTAACGGTATCTCCTCCTTTACATCCGCCGTCTGGGCCGTATTTTCTGTTAAGACTATCCCGGTTTCTTCTGCGGGGGTATTCTCGGTTTTTTTGAACAACTGCACTGTTTTTGGTCTTGACAAAACAGGGTTGTGCATGGTAAAAGAATGGAAAGCATAAGGCTGTTTTTGCCCGGTAATTTTTAGGCAAAGTCCAATCTGTTGAATAGATTCTGGTTCTATTTCGAGAATTGCTGCTTCTAGCACCGCAAAAGTCGGTTTGGCTTTGAGAACTAAACTGCGCGGGTGTTCTCCCACAACTGTTAATGATTCATCTCGAAAATCGCAACTAATATAAAGCGGTAAATTTTTAAATCCGGCTGCTTGCAAGTGTTGCTGCAATTTTACTTCTAGAATTTGTGCGTTGCTTTGGATCGTTGCTACTGTCATATTTTCTCCTCTGTCCGATCTCACCACTTTCGATTTTAGATTGTGAATTTTTGATTTTAGATTGCAGAACTGTCTGGGTTTTTGATTGCTTTGAACTTTGGCACCGATTTCTTCCCAATCTTAACTCTAAAAATTCAATTTTCCACAAACTCTTAACTCTCAAATCTCAACCGACATGGGCTGTCCATAACTTTCGCTGTAATAAACTTGAGTCACGTCAAAACGTCCGCCATATTGTTTGAAAGGTTCTGCTGCATAACCAAGTGGCAGCAAACAGCAAACATCTACTTCTTCGGGAATTTGAAAGGCTTCTTTCACCTTAGCGCTCACAAAACCTTCCATCGGACAACTGTCTACCCCAAAACTTTTAGCTGCAATCATTAAGTGGGCTACTGCGAGCATTGTATGTCTGTTTGTCCAAGCTTCTAGGGAGTCGAAGCAGGGACGGTTCTCGAACAATTGCGGGATTGCTTGTCGCATATAACCGGCTAAATTGTCATTCATTGCCCCTGTGGCTTTGCCCAATTCGATGACGGCTTCGGTGTTTTTGGGCCCGGCGGCGCGTCGATCGCCACAACAGATTAATACTGTTGGGGCTTCTACCACTTGGCGCTGATCGAAGGCGCAAGCTTTTAATTTTTCTTTGCTAGCTTGGTTTTGAAGTACGATAAACCGCCAAGGCTGCAAGTTGTAACCAGAGGGCGATCGCACTCCCAATCGCAAAATCTCTGCCAATATTGCTGGGGGAATCGGATCTGGTTTGAAACTGCGGGCGGCCCGTCGGCTTTCGATCGCCGTTTTAACATTAATTGAAGGTTGGATTTCAATTGTCATGGATAATTCTAATGGGTAATTGGTAATCGGTAATTGGGCATTGGGCATTGGGCATTGGGCATTGGGCATTGGGGCATTGGGCATTGGGCATTGGGATTGGTAACTTAAAAAAGTTGAATTGTTTTTCTTCCTTCTTCCTTCTTCCCTCTGCATTCTTCCTTCTTCCTTCTTCCTTCTTCCTTCTTCCTTCGTTATCCCAAGCCCAACTCGCGCTTGAGCAAATTAATCGACTTAGAGCCGATGTAATTTTCGGAGCATATCAGTTGCGGGGGACGAATAATATCTTCTCTAGCCGCATTGATGGCAGCTTTTACTGTAGCAAAACTCGGTTGGTCGCAAAAAATTGTTCTGGCCGATCGCACGATCGAGTTAATCTTGTACTCGTCTGACACCAAGGCCGTCATCACCAGCAAATCCTCTCCCCGGATGCTGTGGATGATGACTTCGGTCGATCGTAGCATTCCCGGACTCAGGCTGACGAGACCCAAATAACTGTCTTTGGGCAAACTCCCGACTAGCTGGATTTCCTGGCTGTAGTCGTAGATGTCTACGGGAATAACTCGCACAGAACGCGGTGCCGAAATCGATTCTGCTTCTCCGATAAAATATCGACTCGTGATCACAGTTCCCGAAGAAATTTGATCCAAAAAAGTACCTAGCTGTTCCATCGGCACTAACTGTATGGGAATACGGAGAGCTTGTTCGAGTTCTTTCGCCATCAGTTCACCCACGCCGATGTCTTCTGTGGGGGCTGTGACGACGACGCGGGCGCTGCACCTGAGCCGCCAGTCAATTTCGGCCAAAAATAATTCCCTCGCTTGGTTGAGCGTACAGCCCTGTCCCAGCAGTTGATCTATACTTCCTTGCACTATTTTGTTGGCAAGGGGATATTCTTCGAGGATCGGAGATTTGAGTTTGTTGCCGCCTTCGTTGCCTTGAGCGCGGACGTAAATGCCCGATCCTGCTTGGGCTTCTACGAGTCCGGTATTTTCGAGCTGGCGGTATACTTTGCTGATGGTGTTGCGGTGCAAACCAGTCTGCATGGCTAGCTGTCTGGTGCTGGGCAAGCGGTGTCCGGGCGGAAATTGTCGCGAGGCGATCGCAAACCTGATTTGATTGAATAGTTGGGTGGATGCTGGAATATCGCTATCTGTTTGAATATGAAATTGAACCATTATTAAAGGCTCCGACGACTTCAACTTAGTATTTTTATAACGTCGAGTACCGCGCCTAGGATTGCTCCGATATCTCTGTCTATAGCATAATCTTATTTGGTTGATCTGCAGCAGCCGTTCTGCGGAGCGGACGATAGCGCCTTATTGGCGATTAATCGCCGCCTCCTGAGTTTCCCTCAACAATCAGTTACTTTCAAGTCTTAGTTTTATTTACTCTCAGATTTTGAGATCGCTTGCTGTTTTCCTGCCCGTCAGCAAATAAGTCCGCATTTCCCCTTTACCTTTAATCTCGATCTCGCCGCGATCTTCAAATTCATATTTATCGTGCAGCAAATTATAAGTATAGTGGCTGACTTGAATGCGGCCTGTTATGCCGTGAGATTCCATGCGGCTGGCTGTATTCACCGCATTTCCCCACAAGTCGTAAATGAATTTTTTAGTGCCGATTACCCCCGCTACCACTGGCCCGCTATTAATCCCGATGCGAAGGTCAAATTTCGCGTCTAGCTTCACATTTAATTCCTTAATTGCTGCTAGCATATCCAGCGCCATTTCGGCGATCGCCTCTGCGTGGTCTGGACGTTCAATGGGAATACCGGCTGCTACCATGTAAGCATCCCCGATCGTCTTAATTTTTTCTAAGCCGTGCTTCTCACTCAGTTGGTCAAAAGCTGAGAAAATTTCATTCAGTAAGTATACTAATTTAGTGGCGGACATGGTAGTAGAAATTTGGGTAAAATTCACCAAGTCAGCAAAAAGAATTGTTGCTTTTTCAAACTTGTCTGCAATTACCCCCGGTTTATACTTCAACCTGTGGGCGATCGGTTCTGGCAAAATATTTAGCAGTAAACTTTCAGTTTTTTTCTGTTCTTTCCTGAGTGCAGATTCCATCTGCCTGCGCTTGGTGATATCATGAAAAAATACAGAAATGCCGTCGTGAGAAGGAAAAACCCGGACTTCCAGCCACACTTTTAAGGGACGATAATATTTTTCAAAAGCCACTCCAATTTGTTTGGCTACAGCTTCATGATACTCTTTATAAAACTCAGAATTCCTGAATTCGGGAAACTCTTCCCAAAAATTTTTACCATAAAGTTCTTCCTGCGAGCGCTTCAAAAATTGCGATCCTTTGTAATTGACGTAAGTAAATCGCCACTGGGTGTCGAAAGCAAAAAAAGCATCGCTCATTCCTTCTAAAAAATTGACAATTTGCTCGTCGGTAGAACGGAGTTTTTCTTCTACTTGTTTGTTCCTAAGCTGTGCCCGCTTTAATTTAGTCAGATTGATTCGCAACTCCATGTGGTTGATAATTTGCCGTCCTAAAGTCCGCAGCGCTTCTAGCTGTTCTGGGGTGAGATTACGAGGGATTGTATCTATCGCGCACAAAGTGCCTATCGGATAACCGTCAGGAGTTACTAGCGGCGCGCCAGCATAAAACCGAATATTAGGATTGGAAGTTACTAGCGGATTGGCGGCAAAGCGATTGTCATCTAAAGCATTGGGTACAACTAGCAATTCGTTGGGATTTAAAATAGCGTGGGCGCAAAAAGCTAACTCTCTCGGAGTTTCTGGCGCTTCCAGACCGACTTTTGATTTAAACCACTGTCTGTTAGAATCTATTAAGCTTACTAAAGCAATAGGAGTGCCGCAAATATAGGAGGCTAAAGCTGTTAGATCGTCAAAAGCTGCTTCTGCCTCTGTATCTAGAATGTCGTAGCGATGAAGTGCTTCTAGCCTCTCTTCTTCGTTGCTGGGCAAAGGTGCAGCTTGCATGCGCGGCGGCGAGGATACAGGTTTACGAACAATGCGTGGAAGTATTAGTGCTGCGAGTTTTCTGACTTGCGAGAACACTTTTTTAACTGATATCAAAAGACTTGTTTGCCAACCTTTATTCATCTTTATTTATTTTTTTTCACCCCTGATGGAACTGCGTATGTGCGATCGATCTCGGCTCTACTTACGTATTTACCGCAACTAACTCCTCAATCTGCAGAGCTTTTGTGGGCAATTTCCCAGTCAATACTTCTCTACCCTCATCGCTGACAAGTATATCATCTTCTATGCGTATCCCCCGCACATCGGCAAATTTTTCCAACTCCTCCCACTTAACAAAATTTTTATATTTGGCGCGGTTTTCTGGGTTATTTAAGATTGCCGGCACTTGATAAAATCCCGGTTCGATCGATACCAGCATTCCCGATCGCAAAACTCGATTCAGTCGCAAAAATCCCAAGCCAAACCGACTGCTTCTCGTTCTTCCGGCTTCATAGCCAGCCAAATCTCCTAAATCTTCCATATCGTGAACATCCAAACCAATTAGATGTCCGATACCGTGTACAAAAAATAGCGCGTGAGCATCCATTTCTACCAAATCTTCAACATGGCCCTGCAAGATACCCAAATCAACCAACCCTTTCGCCATAATCCGAGCAGCTAACAGATGAATGTCTTGATATTCCACCCCCGGACAAATTTTATCAATACAAGCATCGTGGGCTGCCAAAACAACATCATAAATCGCTCTTTGAGTCGGAGAAAACTTGCCAGAAACAGGCCAAGTGCGAGTCACATCAGCCGCCCATCCTGTTGATGTTTCCGCACCGACATCTGCTAACAACAAATCTCCGGTTTGTAGGGAATTGTGATAATGTTCGCTGTGCAGAACTTCTCCATGTACTGTAACGATACTAGGATAGGCAGAGGTCATATTTTTGGAGATGATGACACTTTCCATTGCAGCGCGCACCCCTGCTTCAATTTGAGCATTTCGAGTTGCCGCCATTCCCGCTTTGTGAGCTTCTACAGTAACAGCAGCAGCTTGACGCAATTCGGCCAAACTGGCTGCATCGTGGCTCAGCCGCAAAGATACGATCGCCTGAGTTAATTCTAGGTCGATTCCGGTTGGCGAGTTGGGCGGTGCCAGAGGG
Source organism: Microcoleus sp. AT9b-C3 (assembly GCF_036705485.1). Classification (NCBI taxonomy): domain Bacteria; kingdom Bacillati; phylum Cyanobacteriota; class Cyanophyceae; order Oscillatoriales; family Microcoleaceae; genus Microcoleus; species Microcoleus sp. AT9b-C3. The sequence continues at coordinate 23,988 of NZ_JAUBUR010000040.1, forward strand.
CGATCGAGAATTTGAGACTGTTGCAACTGAGTCCAAGAATCCTGAACGGCGATCGTTGCTGCATTTGTAGATCGCGATTTCAATTCGGCCATTGGAAAAGCAGCATCAGCACCAATTAGTTCGGCAATTTCTGCTCTTTTCGGCATTTCTCCGTGCCAAAGAGTGCTGCTAGCAGGTGCGTCATCTAAGAACAATTCTAATTTGCCCGATTCTAAGCGAATGGCAGCATTTTCTAAGGGCAAACCAGCAAAATATAGAAAGTGACTGCTGGCACGAAAGGGATAAGTAAGTGCCGGATAATTGCGAGGAATACTGCGCCCCGACCATAAAATTACCGGAAAATTAATTAAACGAGCCAGTTTTTGCCGCCGTTGGTGTAGAGTATTAGTTAACAAATCATTACCTTGTGTAATTGTCATGGGTAAAAACCTAGAATTTTGAGTTGGGTTTGCAGTCAGCCACAAGTTTTTGCATTCTCAGCATTAAAGCACTAAAATTCTGACTGTCAATAGCCGCCATTTTGGCTAAAATTCTCATCGGGAACTTCTTTTGTGCTAGCATTTATAGGCTGTATTTTTTATAGTCTTTGTCGTCATCGCGGGGATGATTGGGTTAAGCCGTAAGCCTGATCCACAGGCCGGAAAAACAGGCTGAAAGTGCTACTTTGCAGGCAATTAGCAGACAGGTCACAACACCCGCCATCAGTCAAATTCCTTAGTCTGGTTTTTGTTGATTGGGTGACATGAGCGATCGCCTATATTGACGGTTTGATCTTTTAGACTTTAAAGTATAAGTAAAATTAACTGCAAAAACATGAAAATTTCTCACAAAGCTCCTCAAACTTCTGTGCAAGTACGCGATTGGCCGATCGCACACTTACCGGGATTGAGCAAGGAAAACCAATCTCAACTGGCAGAGTGCAGCATCACCACAACCGGACAACTAATTCGCCTGACGAAAACGCAGGCGGCGAAAGTGTTGTTAGCCAATCAATTACAGATTAACATTCAATATGTTAATAAATGGGTAGCGATGGCAAATTTGGCTCGAATTCCCAGTGTAGGCTGTCAGTATTGCGGGCTGTTACTGCACGCGGGCGTTGCTTCGCCGGCTCAATTGGCTCAAATGCCCGTGGAGAGATTGCACCAACAAGTTTTAAGGCTGCACGTAGCGACAATGCAGCGCAATGACTTGACTCCTTCAGTCGATCGCGTGCAAAAATGGGTTCAACAAGCTAGATTAGTCAGTAGTCATTAGTCATTAGTCATTAGTTAGTAGTCATTATTATGTCAATTCAAGTTTACGGAATCCCGAACTGCGGAACCTGCAAAAAAGCTTTCCAGTGGCTCAAAGATAGCGAGGTTAATTACGAGTTCATTAACACCAAAGAACAGCCACCGACTCGCGAAACAATTCAAAGCTGGGTAGCTGCTTTGGGTTTTCAACCCATGCGAAATACTTCCGGTCAATCTTACCGCGCTTTGGGCGATGACAAGAAAAATTGGACGAGCGAACAGTGGGTGGAGGCTTTTGCTAAGGATGTGATGCTGCTGAAACGTCCTCTTTTCGTTAAAGATGGAACGGCTGTTTTAGTAGGTTTTAAAGAAGACGTAATTAGAGAAAAATTGGAGCTTTCAAGGGACTGAGTTTAGCCTGTTGTTCGCCGCAAAAACTTAAGTTCGCCCACATCATCCGAGAAACCCCAACGCTCGTAAAACGGCATCATGTTCGGCAAACAATTAAGATAAAAATGCTCGACAGCTTGCAGTTGGGGATGAGTTAAAACTGCATCCATCAACTTCGCACCCAGTCCCATCTTTCTGTGTGTCGGCTTGATAATCACATCAAAAATCATGGCTCTGTATACGAAATCGGTAATGACGCGGGTAATGCCAATTAGCCGATCGCTCTCATCGACAAAACCAATGATAACATCAGTCGCCGCCAGCATTTTCACAACATCCTCCCGCGTCCGCTTGTCGCTCCAAAACTCGTTTTTGTACAAATCCATCAAGTCGGAAACCTGGCTTTCGGTCAAAGTTTCGACAATTCGGTAGTTATCCATGTTATCGGTCATACTCTACTTTACCGTAATCTAGTTTAATTGCGCGATCGGCAATATCAAAATAGCGATCGTCGTGACTAATCACAAACACCGTTTTCCCCCGCTGCTTCAACTCCGGTAGCAACTGCTTGTAAAAAATATCCCGAAAAAACGGGTCTTGATCCGAAGCCCATTCATCAAACAAATAAATCGGTCTATCTTCCAAATACGCAGTCAGCAAAGCCAGCCGCTTTCGCTGTCCCTGAGACAAAGCCGTAGTTGACAAAACTCCCTCTTTCACCTGAACTTTATTTTCCAAATGAAACTCTCGCAAATATTCAGTCGCCTGCTTGTCCAAATCGTGATTAGTCATCCCCAAAAGCCTTTCAAACAGATAGAAATCCGAATAAATCGCAGAAAAATGCTGCCTGTACCACTCTCGATTTTCCTCAGTAATTGGCTGGCCATCTAGGAGAATTTTTCCTGATTCAGGAATATACAAGCCAGTGATTAACTTAGCTAAAGTAGACTTACCGCTGCCATTCCCGCCAATTATAAACACCAATTGACCCGGATGAAACTTCAAATTTAGCTCGCCCAAACTAAAATTGCTGTCTTCTTTTTCTCCTGGATAGCTGTGAATTACTCGATTTAACTCCAGCGTCTCCCACTCAGCCGTGTCAGGCAGTTTAACCGTTGAATTTATCTCAGCTTGACTCGCCAAAGCCAATCCCATTCTCTCTATCTTCTCAACAGAAGTATTAGCACGAAAAAGCGCCGGCAACCTTTGCAAAATATTGTTAAACGGAGACATTAAATAGGTACTTGTCAGAATGTAAGCTGACAAAACCGGAGTAGAAATCGGCACAAATTTGGGTAAAACAAATAACAACAAACCCATCAGCATAAAAAACAGCAACTGCCCAACTCCCATCGCAACTGCACCAGTATTCAAAGCAGTCACGTTATAATCGCGGGAAGCATCAGCACTCCCCTGCAATTCTTCCGTAAAAAACTCTTGGCGGCGCAGGGAATGCAGTTTAAGTTCCTTAATTCCATCAGTAATACTGCGAAAATGCTTAAACAATATATCTTGTTCTTGTCGGGCTAAATCGAAGAATTTACGCATTTTATTGAGCAACAACTGCACCGTGCCAATTGTCAGCCCCATAAAACAAAATACAACAACAAAAACAGTACCAGAAATCGTGCTTAAATAAGTTAAGCAGCCGATAACAACGGCGATATCAACACAGAGAAAAGGAATCAAAAATATAGTATTAGAAAGCGTTCCCACATCCTCTGTGAGAGTTGCCAGCAAGCGGTTAGCGCCCAACTCTTCCAAATTCCGCAAAGGAGTAGACAAAATCCCGCGACTCAAACTCAGCCGCAGATTGTAAACCGCTTCTTGAGAAAGGTAGATTAACAAAAATTGCGATATGACTCCGGCGACGAGAGCCAAAACTGCTAACCCGGCAAAATACCAGACTAAATTACCATTGGAATTGTCGCTGATTGCCCGGTTAATTAGGGAAATTAACATAGCGCTGCAACCGCCGCTGATTAAGCCTGTGAGTATGGCGATGGAAACATTTAACCAAGAAGCTTTTAACAGTAACCAAATTACATTCATCTAATTTTACTCGGAATTTAACTTGTGAAACTCGGGAATAAACCAAGTAAATACCCTAATTCGTGGTTATTACAATCTCGCTCGCCCATGAATTTTATTCAGCAGTCTGGGATTTGCAGAAACCAACCAATTAATTTGATTATTTTCCTTCTGTTTCAGAGGTTTCAAATACCACTTTTGCATAAATCTCGCTCATCGACATTTGCACTCCCAAGGAAGCAAAAGAAACTGTTGCTGTCTCTCCCTCATATTCCCGAAATAACCATTCATTTGGTTCTGTTTTAATATATTGTGCGACTAAAAACTCAGATTGATTGACTAACACATATTCACAGAATTCAGGGATAGATCGATAAAACCGAAACTTATCCTCTCGATCAAAATCTTTGGTAGACTTAGAAAGCACTTCCACGATGAGCATCGGATTGAGGATCTCATCACTGCGTCCCTCGGTAAAAACTGGCTCCCCTTCAATCACCATCACATCCGGGTAAGTTCCCCGTCGGTACCGAGGAATCCACAACCGCAAATCGTTGTGAAAAAGCTCATAGGGCTGCCCCTCAAGCAAATTTCCCAAGACTCTACTCAAATTTCGGATAATCCGGCTGTGATTAATACTACAACCAGTCATTTGTACAATTTCTCCATCGCGGTATTCATTTCTAAACTCAGCATTTTCCTCTAACTCCCGGTACTCATCTGGAGTATAAAACTTTGCCTTACTTTGTACTAACATTGTGGCCTCTGTACTAACTTTTATCTGCGTTAATCTGCCTACATCTGCCTACATCTGCGGTTAAAAATCATAATTAACAGTATATCACAACAAAAAAGAAACGCCCAACTTCAAGGAGTCAGGCGTTTTCCACTATTTCAAAACCAGGACAAATTAATCCCGACTAGACACCAAATTCGATTCTATTTTCGCACCCACAACAGGTTGCACATGACTCAATGCCGACTGAAACATGGGTGTTTTGGTAATAGCATCATTAGCCAAATTAAACAACGGGTTTGACAAAATTCCCGCCAATGTTGTCGCAACTAAGGTGAGTACAACGCTGACTTGCAAAGGCCGCATTCCCTGAAGGTTCCAGCGAACTTCGGGATAATTTTTTACCGCGTCTGACATTTCTTGAGGTTCTTTTACTACCATCATCTTGACAACGCGGATGTAGTAGTAAATCGAAACAACGCTGGTAATTAATCCCAGAATAACTAAACCGTAAAGTCCTGCTTGCCAGCCGGCCCAGAACAGATAGATTTTGCCGAAAAATCCAGCCAGGGGCGGAATTCCACCGAGAGAAAGCAGGCAAATACTTAAGGCTAAAGTTAACAGCGGGTCTTTTTGGTACAAACCTGAGTATTCGCTAATTTGGTCGGTTCCAGTCCGCAGCGAGAACAGGATGATGCAGGCGAAAGCACCCAAGTTCATAAACAGGTAAACCAACAGATAAAATACCATGCTGGAGTAACCGGCTTCTGTTCCTGCAATCAAACCCAGCATCACAAAACCGGCTTGGGCGATCGACGAATAAGCCAAAAGCCGCTTCATGCTAGTCTGGGCGAGGGCAACCACATTTCCTAACACCATGCTGAGAATGGCTAAGGCCGTGAACACGAAGTGCCACTGTTCGGTAAGTGCGGGGAAAGCAGTTGTTAACAAGCGGATTGCTAGGGCAAAACCTGCTGCTTTGGAACCGACAGAAAGAAAGGCAACAACGGGTGTAGGAGAACCTTCGTAAACGTCAGGAGTCCACTGGTGGAAGGGAACTGCAGAGATTTTGAAGGCGATGCCGGCGATCGCAAAAACCAAAGCAATTACCAAACCGAGAGATTGACCTTCATCCACAGTAGAAAGGTTAGCCGCGATCGCACTTAACTTAGTTTCGCCGCCCGACAACCCGTACAGCAGCGAAATCCCGTAGAGAAACACCGCCGAAGAAGAAGCCCCAATTAACAAATATTTCAAAGCAGCTTCATTGGAACGCGGGTCGCGTTTTGTGTAACCCGTCAGCAAATAAGACGAGATACTCAGAGTTTCCAGCGAAATAAAAATCATCACCAATTCATCAGCGCCGCTGAGGAACATTCCCCCCAAAGTAGCGCTAAGCAAAATGCCGATAAATTCCGCCAAAGCAGTACCAGTTTGCAGTACATAGCGGACGGATATCAAAATAGTGACAGCCGCACTCAAAGCGATAATTCCGCGAAACACTAAACTCAAGGCATCGCTGTTAAAACCGCCCAGAAACGAAATGGTATCCGTGTTATCCCACTGCAAACACAAAGCAGCGACGGCGGCCAGCAAACCCGCAACGGCAGCGTAGGGAGTCCAACCCGAGGAACTGCGGCCTACGATTAAATCGCCGACGAGAACCACCAAGAGGGTGATGATGACAATTCCCTCTGGCAAGATAGTTCCAGCATTTAGCTGGGCAGCAAGAGTAGCAAAATCCATATTTTCAGGCAGGTTGGGTAGTACAAGCCGCAAAGGCTGTAATGGGCTGTGAACTTGTAAAAATTCTTTACCAAACACAGATTGTAGCGGATTACAGCTTCGCGATCCCAGTTGGGCGGCTGTTTGTTGCCGGTGAGTTGATACTCGGTAGCGGTTTTGCACACATTTGCGGGCATTTGAGAGATTGCCCCCTGATGTCACCTGGGACGAGAGTCGCGATCGACCTTAACTGGCACAATGTAGAAAGTTAAACCAGTAATGTGGCATGACTGACTCGCTAAGTGCCCCGACTAGGATAATGAATTTCACAAACAAGCTGCAACTCGGTTAGTAGAATTGGCAACAGTGCGATCGGGCCCGCAAGTTCTACATATAGCTACCGGAACAGGTTTAGTGGCTATTGCCGAAGATGCACTTAGGTCGATCGGGCCCAAGAAAATATGAGTCGCCTTTTCTAGACCAGGAATGCTATAGCTAGTATGTATAAACTACTCAATTACATCTGTATATTTATTATTACCTGCTGGCTGCTGTTTGCTTGTCAGTCTTCGCAACCTTTAAAAGTAAAACGTCCTCCCCTAAAAGTATCTTGTGTTCCTTTTGTTGGCTATACACCTCTCATCATTGCTCAAGAGAAAGGATTCTTCAAAACGCAAGGGGTAGACGTGGAACTCAGCTATATAGAGGACTCACAATTGCTTTTCGCGGATTTCAGTGCAGGGAAGTATGATGCGATCGCATTGACCTTGGGCGATTTTGTGATTTTGAGTGCCACAGATCCTGATATGCAAGCTGTGATGGTTGTGGATGAATCGACAGGGGCAGATGTGGTAGTCGCCCAATCAGAGATTAAAACAATCCCTAACTTGAAAGGAAAAAAGCTTGGTGCAAATCTAGGCGACTTTAGCGAGTTTTTCGTTACTGAGATGTTGAAAACCTCTAAGCTGACAAGCGATGATGTTAGACTGGTTAAAGTCGAGGCTTTTGAAGTTCCCAATCGCTTACAAAACAATGCTATCCAAGCAGGACACACTTGGGAACCGTATCTTTCTGAAGCATTAAAATTAGGGGCGCATGTCCTGTTTACAAGCAAACAAACCCCAGGCTTAATTTTGGATTTGGTAGCGTTTCGGGGCGAGGTGATACGCGATCGCCCCGAAGATATTCGCGCCTTTGTGCGAGGCTGGCTTCAAGGCTTGTCATATTGGGAAACAAATATTCCCGAAGCAAACGAGATCGTGAGCAAAGCGTTGAATATTCCCATCAATACAATTTATTTTGAGGGAATAGACCTCACTGACCTTGCAGAAAATCAAAAGCTTTTTCAATCAGACAGTCCTCATTATATCTATAAAACCGCCAAAAAATATGCGGACTTTTTTATTCGCGCTGGCAATGTGACGCGCCTTCCCAATCTAGAAACCTTGTTCAATTCTTCTTTCTTAACCCCCCCCTCCTAGTCTTAAACCATGAAGCGATTGTTTTTCACCAGCATTCGTACAAAGTTAATCGTGTCGTTTCTCGTCGTTGCTCTGATTCCGTTGCTGTTGTTAGCATTTATCAACAAGCAGACAACTGAAAAGGCATTGACCGACAACGCACAACAAGCCCTATCTGCGGCGGCTAACGAAACCGCTTACAGAATAGATGGGTTTATCGATGGGAATCTCAATGCCGTGCGCGTAGAAGCGCTTTTACCAGGTTTGGCAGCCTATCTGGGCCTACCTCCAGAACGGCGAAATGGTAGTCCCCAAGAGATGTTAGCGACTGAAACCTTAACCAGGCTCAGTCGCAAAGATATGCTTAATATTATCTCCTATGCCTTGCTCAACTTAAATGGACGGAATGTACTCGATACGAATACACCGGATGTGGGACGAGATGAATCCGGTCAAGATTACTTCCAAGAACCGCTCAAAACTCAACTATCTTTTGTTTCTAGCATTAGGCAATCGCCGACAATTCCCAACCTCGTTACGCTCTTCTTTAGCAGTCCTGTTCGCGATGCGAAGGGAAATATATTGGGTGTATTGCGGGTGACATACAATGCCACATCTGTCCAGCAGTTGGTGAGTCGGGAAACTGAGCGTGCAGGTGCGAAATCGTTAGCCGTTCTTTTAGATGAGAACTATATCCATCTGGCACATAGCACTACACATGAACTTCTTTTCAAATCAATTGTGCCTTTGTCACCCAATGTTGTAGCGAAACTGCAACGCGAAGGGCGTTTGCCCAAGACTTTAACGAAAGAACTTGCAATCAATTTGCCCGACCTCAAGCAAGTATTAGACACTAAGCAGCCCTATCTAACCACACGATTGTCAGCTACGGGTAATAATGAGTTGAGCCTCTTAGCGATCGCCCGCCTGAAATATAAACCTTGGTCAGTTCTTTTCGCACAACCCATTGCCGTTGCCCTAGCACCTGTAGAAAAACAAATACAGGATGCACTTCTTTTATTAGCAATCATCGCCACAATTGTAACTATCATCGCTTTGGCGATCGCACAACTATTAACCAAGCCTCTGATTTACCTCACCCAAGCAGTTGCCCAGTTTACGGCGGGTCACTTAGATATGCGTGTGAAGATGCGATCGCGAGACGAAATCGGTCTGCTGGCACGATCTTTCAACAGCATGGCGAGGCAAATCCAAGAATCCTTTGAAACCCTCGAAGACAAAGTTAAAGAACGAACAGCAGAACTCGCTAATGCTAATCAGGAAATCATTACCCTCAACGAAAAACTCAAAGTAGACAACCTCCGTTTAGGTGCAGAAGTGAATGTGGCGCGTCAGATCCAGCAAATGATTTTGCCTAACCCTCATGAACTGGAAATTGACGGACTAGATATCGCCGGATACATGGAACCCGCCGATGAAGTAGGAGGGGACTACTACGACGTGCTACAGATCGATGGTGTTGTCACACTGGCGATCGGTGATGTCACCGGACATGGCCTGGAAAGTGGCATTCTGATGCTGATGGCGCAAACCTCAGTTCGCACCCTGCAAGAGATTCGTGGACTAGATCCAGTTCGATTCCTGGATGTACTCAACCGTACCCTCTACAAAAACGTGCAGCGCATGAATTCTGAGAAAAGTCTGACGCTGGCGATTTTGAACTACTCCGAAGGACGGATCAGCATCAGCGGTCAGCATGAAGAAACGCTAGTGGTGCGAAAAAATGGAGAGGTTGAGCGCATCGATACGATGGAGTTAGGCTTCCCGATCGCTTTAGATGATGATATCGCAGACTTCATCAGTCACGTCCTGATTGAGCTAGAACCTGGAGATGGGGTGGTGCTTTATACTGATGGCATTCCAGAAGCATATAACATCGGCAAAAAGCAGTATGGACTGAAGCAATTGTGTCAAGTAATTAGTCAAAATTGGCACAAGTCTGCCGCAGGAGTTAAGGATGCGGTGATTCTAGATGTGCGGCAACATATAGGTAAGCAGAAAGTGTTTGATGATATTACGTTGCTAGTCTTTAAGCGGCAGGCTGACGTTACTGAAAAGGGAAATTTAGTTAATAATAATATTATACCAAATCAAATCCTAAAATGAAGAATAAAGTTTGAGGAATTCTTTATGAAAGTAAGCTACCAATAAAGAATTGATTTAACAGCAGACGAGTTAAAAATAATTTTGTCCGACTAGCGAACTCTACCTAATAAACAAAAAATTCAGGCACTTTATTGGTTAAAAACAGGAGCGAGTCAAAGCCTTACAGATGTAGCTGAACGTTTAGGTGTACATAGAATTACTGTACATAGATGGTTAAGCTGTTCTACGTTTAAACTGTGTGTCAAAAATCAATAAAACTCTTGTGGGACGGGCTTCTAGCCTGTCCCAAATTTCCAATTTAAATGCGTAACAGCTTAAAACAATATAGTGCTCGCGGTCTGTCAGATAAGTAATGCCTCATAATAAAAATGTAGGCACACTATCTATTAGCTTTAATCTATCTGACGTTTTTTGAGGTGGAGCTACTTAGAAGATGGTTGGGGAACTGCAACGGTGGTAACACGGACATTCGGATCGAGGGCGTCACCTTGAGAGTAAATATAATCAAATGCCGATCGATCTTTAAGCATATTGGCCCGCAAAAATAGCGCGCTCCAACGGGCGATCGTTTCAATACCCACGGCTCGCTCTAAGGTAGCAGTATTGCGATCGGGGTTCGCACCAGCGGGGTTATTAACATTGGTAATGCCGAAGTGATTTGCACCCATAACAGTAATCAAAGCTTTGGGTGGTGTTTGAATTTGGTCAAAGGTGCTTTGAGATCGATCGGGCAGGGCGACACCATCCATATCGCCTTGAATCAACGCCACTGCAATGCCATCATTAGCGATGGCTACAAATTCATTAGCAATGGGATTCCGCAAGTTAGCGCCAAAAAATGCACCCGCTAATAGTTCTTTCGGGCGCGTAAATGGCTCTTGACACAAATACAATTCTGGGAGGCATTTATTAGCAATCACCGATAACCCCACTGCACCGCCAAAAGAATGACCCAATAAACCAAGGCGCTGCGTATCGATAACAGACGCGATCGGAGATGTGGGGTTTGTGTTTTCGATCGCCATTTGCGACAAAACCGCCGCAATTTCCGAAGTTTCCGACGCCAAATTAGGCGGTAAAGTGGGGTTGAAGGGCGAAGGGCGCAAATGGTTCGGAACGACTACCACAAAGCCGTACCGCGCCACGTGGCTAGCGTAATCTGAATAAAATGATTTATCTACAAGCGCACCTTGCAATAAAAGTACAATGGGGAAAGAGTAATTACCCGAATTAAGATCCGATGGTTTAGGATAATAAATGTCAGCTAAATCGTTATTAGCCGATATCATCGTACTGTAAAAGCTGGTTTCTTTAAATGGCGGTGCATAATCGATTGTTGTGGCAAATACTTTGCTAGCAAGGACAACAAACGCAGCAATTGCACAAACAATTGCTAGGTTTTTTACTGACAAAAAATGAGGGTAGAAATTTATCATTATTGTGGATTTAAGAGTGCGTGCAGAAGCTACTAAAAAAAGCAAGTCGGCAACCCTTGGTAATTTAACGAGCGTTACCGGAAAAGGTTTCCGACTCTGTGACAAATAGTAGGGGCGGGTTCACCAACAATACCTGCCAATAATTGACAATCTCAAAAACCCGCCCCCACCGGGATATTATGGTTAATCGCTCGGACATGATATGACTCCTAAATAAACAAAATTCACGATTTTACACCCTTTTTGACTGCTTTTATTTTAGTGTGGCTTATAACCCGACTAAATCTTCTTCAGAAAAACATTCTTTAGAGGGATGAATCGGAATTTCGATGGCTAATGTCGCCCCGTGATCCGGTATCGAAAAACAACGGAGCTGCCCGCCGTGGTCGTCCACTACAATAGTATAGCTAATCGATAACCCCAAACCCTTTCCTGTACCCACTTTCTTCGTTGTAAAAAATGGCTCAAATATGCGTTGTTGAATATCTTCGGTTATGCCCGGCCCATTATCAGTAATATAAATACCCACTTGAAAGTCGGAGAGTAACTTCGTGCAAATAGTAATAGTAGGAATTGGGCTGCTCTCATCTACATCATTTGCCCAACGTTTTGGGGATTGCAACGCTTCAATCGCATTAGTCAGAACATTCATAAAAACCTGATTAATTTGCCCCGCGTAGCATTCTATCTTTGGCAAAGCCTCATACTCTTTTACCACTTTAATTATCGTTTGATCTGCTTCATCTTTCAGCCGATGCTGCAAAATCATCAGCGTACTTTCAAGCCCTTCATGGATATCCACCGCTTTCAACTCAGCTTCATCGAGTCGCGAAAAATTCCGCAGCGATTGCACTATTTCTTCGATTCGGTCAGCTCCTATCCTCATAGAACCAATTAGCTTCGGCAAGTCATTCCTGAGAAAAGTGAAATCGATTGCTTCCAGTTGTTCCTGGATAGCGGCTGTGGGATTGGGAAAATCTTCTGTGTAGAGTTGCACCAGCCTCAGCAAATCTTCCGTGTACTCCTTGATGGGACAGAGGTTCCCTTTAATGAAGCTAATCGGATTGTTAATTTCGTGAGCTACCCCCGCTACCACATTCCCCAAACTTGACATTTTCTCGCTTTGGATGAGTTGAGCTTGCGTATGTTGTAACTGTTGTAGAGCCAACTCTAGCTGGTGAGATTTCTCCCGCTCTTTAGCTTCCGACTCCCGCAATCGCGCATTTTGATCTTGCAATTTTTTTTGCAAACGCTGAATAGTTAGTTGATTTTCCACACGAGCTAAAACTTCTTCTAAATGAAATGGCTTTGTGATGTAGTCAACTCCTCCCACAGTAAATGCTGTGACTTTATCCAACACTCGATCTAGGGCACTCAAGAAAATAACTGGAATACCCGAAGTTCTGCCATCCGCTTTTAAATGTTTGCAAACTTCGTAGCCATTCATCTGGGGCATCATGATGTCCAGCAAAATCAAATCTGGCGGGGTTGAACGCGCTGCTTTTAATGCCATTTCCCCGTTTATTACGCCCCGAACTTTATATCCTTTGTCGCTCAGCATAGTGGATAAAAGACGCAGGTTGTCTGGGGTATCGTCAACCACTAAAATATTGGCAACATGACATTCTAATTGCTGGCTGTTCATGGGATAAATTTTTCTGTTAAGTCAGTAATTTTATCAAATCGAAAATTATGAATCCAATCGATGAGAATCTCCGCAGACAAAGTATCTGATTCAGGGATTGTGGCGACTAAACTTGAAATCAGGTACGCATCAGCATCGATAGCTCCATGATGTAACTGTCTCACCCACTCCGCAGGCATTGCCGCTAAAGTCGTCCTCAAGAATTCAGTTTTTTCCCCTTCTTTTACACTCAAGTCTTGACCCTCAAGCTGAGATAATGTAAAGTTCGGTAAATCTTCATAAATATACTGTACCCCTAAATGTTCAGCCATTTTGGCAAAAATAACTTCTTCTTGGAAAGGCTTGCTCACAAAATCGTCACAGCCTGATGATAAAACAATGGCTCGCTCCTCCTCAAAAGCGCTAGCGCTCAACGCAACAATCGCGGTAGCCTCATCTTGAATCTTGGCTTTAATTTGTCTGGTGGCCTCATACCCGTCAATCACAGGCATTTGCATATCCATCCAAATTAGGTGAGGTTTCCAAGTTTCCCAGATTCTAATAGCTTCTTGACCATTTACTGCTTCGCGCACCTCCAAGCCAAGCGGTTCGAGAAGATGAACCAATAGCAAACGGCTCTCCCATTTATCATCAACCACCAAGATGCGATATGAGGGTTGGTTGGGTTGTAAACCAATTACCCGCCTTCTTGATTGTCGAGGTTGAACTTCAGCCATCTCAGGGGAGCTAATTTGGATATCAAAACTAAAAATTGTTCCTCGATTCAAGGTACTGTTGACGGTAATGTCTCCTCCCATCAGTTGTACGAATTGTCGGCTGATGGGTAAACCCAAGCCTGTTCCTTCTTGAGATTTCCGACCTGCGTCAGTTTGCACAAAAGCCTTAAATAGAGAATCTAGCTCAGTAGGAGCAATGCCGTAACCAGTGTCTTCCACTTCAAACGTAATAGTCCGTGGTTCGTTGTCCATGAAGGACTTTTGTTTCGCACTAATTGCTGCAACCCGAAGCGTTACACTTCCCTTCGTAGTAAACTTAATCGCATTTCCTAACAGATTAATCAAGACTTGACGCAATTTATTTTCGTCAGTCTTTACATACTGAGGAATGTTAGAGTTAATGTGCCAACTGAGCTGTAAACCTTTAGAATCAGCTTTGAGTTTGAGCATTTCTTCGAGAGAATGGAGCAAATGATACAGGTCAAAGCTAGTAGGATTTAAGGTAATCCGACCTGCCTCGATTTTAGACATTTCCAGCACGTCATTAATCAGCGTCAGCAAATGCTCGCCAGAACGGCTAATGATGCCGATCTGTCCCTGCTGTATGTGAGAAAGGGATGAGTCGCGCGCCAGCACTTGGGTAAAGCCGAGAATTGCATTGAGGGGAGTTCGTAATTCGTGACTCATTTTTGATAAAAATTCGCTTTTAGCCTTGTTAGCCGCATCTGCAACTTCTTTGGCTTTTTGTAATGCCGCCTCTGCTTTTTTACTTTCCGTAATATCGCTTGCTGTGCCAGTTATTCCTAGAATATTTCCCTCGGAATCCCGCACTACAAGTGAATTAAACCGGAGATTGATAGGTCTACTATGTTTAGCTAATTGTATGGTTTCATACTGAAATACGGACTCTCCATTCAGCATACGTTGGAATATCTCGTTATCTTTGGGAAGTTGTTCAGGGATCTGAAACTCACTGAATTTTCGCCCTATCATTTCTTCAGGGCTGTAGCCAAAAATCTGTTGGACGGCAGCGTTGACGAAGGTATAACGCCCTTCAACATCAACTGACCAAATCATATCCTGCGATGTTTCAACTAAGTCACGGTATTTAGCCTCGCTTTCTTTGAGCGCTTCTTCTACCCTTTGACGATCGGTAATGTCGTTAATGACTAAGAGAATACACGCTTCTCCACCCAGCTCAATAATATCTGCTGATACCAGCATCTTCCTCACCTCGCCTGATGAAGTACAAAAATCAAATTCCTGATTCCGAAGCACTCCTGATTCTTGCAAGAGCTGCTTGTATCTGTCACATTCTTCTAAATTAACCCAAAAATTCAACTCAATTGCTGTAAAACCAATTACCTGTTCGCGAGAGTAACTAAAAGTGCTGAGGAAACTGTCGTTCACTTCGATGTAGCGTCCATCTGAAAATCTGGCGATCGCGATCGGGTTAGGACTGGAACGAAAGGCTTTAGAAAACTTTTCTTCAGACTTGCCCAAGGCTCTTTCTGTCTGCATTCTGACAGCCATTTCCTGTTGCAATTCTTGCGTTCTTTCTATAACCTTACATTCCAGCGTTCGCGAGTATTCGCCTAATTGCTCGTAAAGTTGAGCATTTTCAATGGAAATAGCAATTTGGGAAGATAAAAGTTTTAACAATTCTAGGCGATCGGTAGTAAAAGCCCCTTCAGTCAGATTATTTTCCAAATAAAGAAGACCAGTCAGCTTACCTTGGTGCAGCAAAGGAGTGCAAAGAATAGATTTCGGTTGAGTGGCAGCAATATAAGGATCGCGAGTAAATTGTCCTTCTATTGCAGCATTACTTAACACCACATTTTCCTGAGTGCGAATCACATAATTGGCGATCGCACTTGCAAGCAAAGGGGTTCCCCCAGAAGCTGTTGTTGGATTGAGAGGAAGCGATTGCAGCACGCTAACTTCATCCTCGTTCACCGAACCTTCCGCCTCTAGCGCCCAGTGTCCCGCTTTTTCTAAAATCAAAAAACCTTTTTGCGCCCCCGCATTCTCGATCGCAATTTTCATCAATCTTTCCAGCAACCTACTCAAAACTATTTCACCCGAAATCGCTTGAGAAGCTTTCATCACCGTAGCTAAATCTAGCGTCTCACCCAAATTGTTGCTAGTAGTCGCAGTCGTTGTGCGGTTAACTTTTGTTTGAGTAGTTGTCTTCCCTGAAGTTTTCGCTATTAATTGGGGATATTTTTCCTCCAGACTCTCAACTTTACGTTTAGCACCCCAGTATTGGTAGCCATAGTGAGCTTTAGTCAAATAGATTTGGGCAAATTCTTCTTTATCTTTCCCCAACCAGAACTTAGCAGCAAGTTCCGCCGCCAGCGCTTCATTCTGAATAAAATTACCCTCTCTAGCCTGAGAATAAGCGCGATCGTACAAATCCATCGCCTCTAAATCTCGACCTGAAATTCTCGCCATTTCTGCCGCCACTAGCCAGAATTTATGTGCAAAACTTTCCGAGCAGTTATCCGCCCAAATTTTGATTTGTTTTTGATTAGCTTCTAATTGCTGCCAGTAATCTTTTCGCTCCGATTCAGAAACCTCTGAATACAGAGCGGTTAAAATCAGACAACGGTAAAAATGATGGTGAGCACTAGAAATATGACCCATCAAATAATCTAGCAGCTCTGCCGCGCGTTCCGATGCTTCTAGCGCCTCACTATACTGTTCGTAAAGATAGAAAGTCTGCGCTTTTAAAACATAAAACTCGCACAGCGCTGCCATACTTTTACGGTCATGAAAATTTTCTAAATGCTGTTTCTCGCTAATTTCATCATCTTCCCCCATCAAATTTAAAATTGCTGACTTATTAGCAAGAATTATATCAATTGCCCATAAATTTTTAGTTTGCTCGCAAAAATGGAGCGACTTGGCAATATCTTCCAAGAGATTATTTAAATTCATACCTTGGAAGAAATAGGTAATGGTTTGAAACATCCGGTTATAACCCGTCCATTGCAAATTGCCCGATTGCAAGCCAACTTTATAACATTCGTTATTAATTTCAGCCGTACTTTTGAGCGGTCTCACCCAACAGTTTAAGTAATTAGCAAATATCACACTATCTTGGCAGTTTTGAGACAAGTTATTTGAATTTTCGCTCAGAGTAAGAGCGAGTCTGCCAAACTCATAAGCCGATTGGTAATCCCCTACAATTGAATTCAGGATAATTCCATAACATGAATAGCAATAAGACCCTCCCGCAACAAAACCGTACTTGAGAGAAAGGTTAATCGCTTTGATCACAGTCAACTTCCACAGTTCTTGAGATGAAAAGAACGTTAGCGGCCCCATGTTGCCCAATAATTGCATGGCCATTAGTTGAGCCGGGTCTTTCATCTTGTCTGCATTAATTAATGAAGCAATTTCTTGGTTTGCCAAGTTAGCTTGAGCTGCCGCCATTTCCGCATTAACCGCCTCGCTTAAATTATATTCGGCCAAGTCTATGCCTAGCAAGTGAAGGGCTTTTAATCCAGATTGAACTGCTGCTTCATATTTACTCAGCAGAGTGTACTGGACGATCAAAATGTTGTAAATTTCTGCCTTTTCTAGATCAGATTTTGCCCGGGCAAATGCCAGTTCTATTAAAGCTTCTGATTCTTCAAAATTGCCGTTTAAATATTCGGCTTCTGCCAACTCTTTATGAAACGTAAAAGCTAGTTCGTAGGAGTCTTGCCAAATATCGCCCGGTAAAATTTCTCGACCGAATTTTAAGTAATCTCTGGCAGCAGCATAAGCCGTTGCATCTTTGGCTTTGCGAGCGGCTGTTAAATTTAAAATAGCTAGTTCAATTTGCTCGTGAGCATCAATGATTAAATGCCGACCCGAATTCAAATGATCGGCAATTTCAAAAATTCTTTCTGCTCGTCGCTCAGGAGAAATATTTGCCAGTAACAGGCGACCAATTTGTAGGTGAATTGCTGTTTGCAGTTTTGAGTCAATCAAAGCGTAACCTGACTGCTGCACGCGGTCGTGCAAAAATTTATAAGTAGTAATTACCAAGTCTGAGTTAATTATTTCTGATTCGGTAGCACCTAACTCAGAAGTAGTTAAGATTAATCCCTCTTGGATGGCTGGCAATAGTTCTTGAAACGTGGCTAGCCACGATTTCTCATTAATAATTGAAAGAGTGTTTAAGTCAAAACTATTACCCACGCAAGCAGCCAAACGCAAAACTTTCTGAGTGGATTCTGGCAATTTTTTCATTTTGCCCAGCATCAATTCAATGACGTTATCAGTAATACCTACTGATTCAATTTCGGAAATATCCCAATCCCAGTTTCTTTCTTGAAAATTGAATCGCAGCAGATTTTCTTGATAGAGAGTTTTGAGAAACTGATTGACAAAAAAAGGATTACCTTGAGTTTTACTGAGCACTAACTCGGCTAGGGGGAGCGCTGATTTTTGGTCTTTACGCACGGTGTCAGTAATTAAGTTACTTATTTGGTGAAGGTGTAATGGAGCTAAAGTAATTCGCTCGATTCTTGCACCTTGATTTTGCAGCTCATCCAAAGTCATCATTAAAGGATGAGATGGGTTAACTTCGTTGTCTCGATAAGCACCAATTAGAAACAGATAGTTCGTTTGTTCATCTGCTATCATTACTTGTAGCAATTTCAATGTAGCGGCATCAGCCCATTGTAAATCGTCGAGAAAGATGACTAAGGGATAGTCAACTGAACAAAACACGCGGATGAATTTTTGAAATACTAAATTAAAGCGGTTTTGTGCTTCTCTAGCGCCTAATTCTTGTACCGTATGCTGTTTGCCAATGATTAATTCTACTTCAGGAATGACATCTACAATGATTTGACTATTAGCGCCAACTGCCGCTAATATTTTTTGTTTCCAGGTATTGAGTTGATTTTCGCTTTCTGTTAAGAGTTGCTTGACTAATGATTGAAAGGCTTTGACAACGGCCGCGTAAGGGATATTTCGTTGAAATTGGTCGAATTTTCCGGCAATAAAATAACCTCTGGCTTTAGTAATTGGTTTATAAACTTCTTGTACTAAGGCGGATTTTCCAATGCCAGAGTAACCGGATACTAGCATCATTTCGGTGCTGCCCCTGCTGACTCGCTCAAAGGCTGCTAATAAGGTTTCAACTTCTGTTTCTCTCCCGTAAAGTTTTTCGGGGATGAGGAAATGGTCTGTAATATCCCGCGTCCCTAATGCAAACGTTTCAATGTTACCAGTGTTTTGTAATTGAGCCAGACAAATTTCTAAATCGTGTTTCAGTCCTAATGCACTTTGATAGCGATTTTCCGCATTCTTTGCCATCAGTTTACTAACAATTTGGGATAAAACTATGGGAATTTCTGGCTTGATTTGATGTACCGGAATCGGCTGTTTGGCGAGATGACAATGTACTAACTCCATTGGGTCTTCTGACTCGAAAGGTAACTGTGTTGTCAACAATTCATAGAAGGTCACACCCAGGGAATAAAAGTCACTCCGATAGTCAATGCCTCGATTCATTCTTCCTGTCTGTTCTGGGGAGAGATAAGCTAATGTTCCTTCGATAATGTTTGGATTCTGGATTTCTTGGGTTTGTTTCGGCAGCAGGGAAGAGATACTAAAGTCAATGAGCTTAATTTGTTTGCTATCGGGGTTGATTAGGATATTAGCCGGTGTGATATCTTTATGAATAACTTTATTTTCGTACAAAGAGTGAAGAATATCTGCTAGTTTCCTGCCTAGGTCGAGAAAGTTTTCTAAAGATCTAGATTGAGCTGGTTGGTTTTTATCAGTTGCGGTCTGGATATAAGTAGACAGAGAGACTCCTCCAAAGTCCTCCATTATCAAAGCATAGGCGCTTTTGTAAGGTACTAAATCTAGGGGTTTAACAATACTGGGGAGGTTGAGATTTTGGGCAATGGTGTATTGGTTGCGGAATTGCACCAGTTCGCTGAAGCTGGGGTATTCGTTTCGCAGCAGTTTGATGACGACTGGAGTGCGATCGCACTCCCGAATACCTCGATAGACTAGAGTGCGAGATCCTGCATAGAGTTGTTCTGTTATGCGATACCCCGGTACGTCAGTGATTGTCTCCATTGTCCAGTCCTCAATAAATTCGGGGTTACTATATCTCTAGTTTACTCAGCAAACTTGGTAAATTCTCAATGGCCTCTAATGTTCCTGCACTTGTCAGTGGGCGTTCTGTACGAACGCTCGCAGTTCGTTGGATACTGAAGCCATATTATTAATTGTTTTACAGGTTTTGATTACCAACTGATAATAAGCGGCAATCCCGGTCGGAAATCTACCTGTTGTCCCTGCACTTCTCCATCAAAACCAAGCTCGACAAAATACTCGGTTCCTATCCGCAACTTTAATTGATTTGTCTCAAGCACTGCTTGAAGTTCAGGTGACGGATTATTAGCAGCAGGACTGACTAATTCTACACGAGTAATTTCCCGGAAACCAACACCATGATCCAAAGGCTGTGACTTCGGGGTAGAGTATTGATCTGGACGTTGACCAAAGGAAATTTGGAAAAGCATGGGCTCAGTCAAAACATCACTATTTGTTGCCACCCTTATACTCATCGTTTCAGATAAATAAGGTGGACGATATGCCCAACTTGAAAATGCAACTGTGTCCTCAGAACCTTTGGCTGGACGCAAACAGATGCCAAATGGACACGCACCATTATTCCGATTTGTCGATCGCTCCCAAAGACGAGTCTGATGAATTGGCTCAGACTTCGCCTCTTCTGGCTCGTGAACCCATAACAATTCCAACATTGCGTTATGGAAAAAGAAACAGCGATTGGCTGTACCTTGTCCGTGATGAATGCGAGATCCACCCTCAACTAAACCGAAGGATGATAAACGATTAGCTTCCGAACCACCAATATCAGTAAGGATGAAAAGATGGTCAAATTCAAATGTCATAGCATTGTTCAGAGAATCGATCGATCGCTCAAGTAATTTTAATCCTCTGTGATTGCTTTTTTTCCGATCGCCACGCTGATGCTGCACAGCGTACTGTACCAAAGTCCAAAACCTATACTCAGTAAATCTTTCCCAATCTAAAATCTAAAATCTAAAATCTAAAATCGATCGCCCCAACCTTCAAGTTACAACCAGATTGAGGAACCATCCGCCCGCATCCAGCAGTCTCAACATCCAGTTAGCGACAATTCTGCTAAAGTCAGGTCATCCAAGGAGTGCATCTTGTAGAGAGGCGATTCGCAGCCTCTGCCCCGAAAGCAGTAAAATCCCATCAGCTTGTCACCTGCCACCCGATCGGCAATAACTTAAAAATTAAGGTAGTTTGAAAATAATCGCCCAAAGTTGAAAGAAGCCTTGACATCTGACCTAAACTCTCTAACTTAGACCCTCTAGCTGCGCTGCCATCCACATTTAAAAGATGCCATGTCAACCTTAGTCATCGTCGAATCTCCGACCAAAGCCCGCACCATCCGCAACTTCCTGCCCTCCACCTACCGTGTAGAGGCATCGATGGGCCATGTCCGCGACCTACCATCCTCCGCCGAAGAAATACCAGAAGCGGTTAAAGGAGAAAAATGGGCGCAACTGGGCGTAAACGTGGAGGCAGACTTTGAACCCCTCTACGTCATCCCGAAAGATAAAAAGAAAATTGTTAAAGAACTAAAAGACGCCCTCAAAGACGCCACAGAACTTATACTAGCCACTGACGAAGACCGGGAAGGCGAAAGCATTTCCTGGCATTTGCTGCAAATCCTCAAACCCAAAGTGCCCATCAAGCGGATGGTGTTTCACGAAATCACCCGCGAAGCTATCCGCGACGCTTTGACTCACTGCCGCGATATCGACAATCGAGTAGTACAAGCGCAAGAAACTCGCCGAATTCTCGACAGACTCGTCGGTTACACACTCTCCCCGTTACTGTGGAAAAAAATCGCTTGGGGTTTGTCAGCAGGTAGAGTGCAGTCAGTCGCAGTCAGGCTTTTGGTGCGCCGGGAACGGGAACGCCGCGCTTTCCGCCAAGGTAGTTACTGGGATTTAAAAGCTTTTTTGGAAAAGGGCAAGATTTCCTTTGATGCCAAACTCGTGACTGTCGGCAATGTAAAAGTTGCAAACGGCAGCGATTTTGATGAAAATACCGGGCAAATTATCTCCGGCCGCCGCGTACTTTTGCTGAATGAAGAACAGGCGCGGGCTTTACTTTCACGCATTCAAAACAAACCCTGGACTGTCGGCAATATCGAAGAACGGCCAGTCACCCGCAAACCGTCGCCGCCGTTTACGACCTCGACTTTGCAGCAGGAAGCTAACCGCAAGCTGCGGCTGGGTGCGCGGGAAACTATGCGAATTGCCCAAGGTCTCTACGAACGCGGTTTTATCACCTATATGCGGACGGATTCGGTGCATTTGTCCGAACAGGCAATAGAAGCGGCCCGCAGTTGCGTGCAAGAACTTTACGGCAGCGAATACCTCAGCCCCCAACCGCGCAAATATACGACGAAAAGCAAAGGCGCGCAGGAAGCCCACGAAGCTATCCGTCCTGCCGGCAGCACTTTTCGGACTCCGCAGCAAACCGGATTGGATGGGATTGATTTCCGCCTGTACGATTTGATTTGGAAGCGGACTGTCGCTTCTCAAATGGCCGATTCCCGCCAAACTCACGTCACTGTATTAACTCAGGTAGAAGATGCCGGTTTCCGTTCCAGCGGCAAACGCATTGATTTTCCGGGCTTTTTGCGCGCCTACGTGGAAGGTTCCGACGATCCGAATGCGGCGTTGGAAGACCAAGAGGTGATTTTGCCGGCGCTGAAGGTGGGGGATAAACCTAATTGTAAGGATTTAGAGGCAGTTGGGCACGAAACTCAACCTCCCGCCCGCTACACGGAAGCTTCTCTGGTCAAAATGCTGGAAAGCGAAGGTGTGGGCCGTCCGAGTACCTATGCGAGTATTATCGGTACAATTGTCGATCGGGGATATGCGAAATTAATAGCTAACGCCCTAATTCCGACATTCACCGCTTTCGCTGTCACTACTTTATTGGAAACACATTTTCCCGATTTAGTAGACACCGGTTTTACTTCCCGGATGGAACAAACCCTCGATGAAATTGCCACCGGCGAGGCGAAATGGCTGCCGTATTTGCAAAAGTTTTATACAGGGGAAACCGGGCTCGCAACCCAAGTTAAGGAACAGGAAAGTCACATTGATGCGAAAGTGGCCCGAACTGTGGTATTGGAGAATTTGCCAGCCAAAGTTTGCATCGGCAAATTCGGCGCCTACCTGGAATCTGAAAGCGAAGAAGGCTTGGTAAAAGCATCGATTCCCCAAGACTTGACGCCGGCAGATTTAGACCCGGAACAAGTGGAGTTTCTGTTAAAACAAAAAACCGAAGGCCCGGAAAAATTGGGTCTTCACCCGGAAACTGGGGAACCGATTTATGTGCTGATTGGCAGTTACGGGCCATACGTTCAGTTAGGGGAAGTTTCGGAAACGAACAAGAAACCGAAGCGGGCTTCTTTACCGAAGGGGACGGATAAGGATAGCGTGACGCTGGATATGGCTGTGAGTTTGTTGACTTTACCCCGGTTGTTGGGCACTCACCCGGAGACGGGGGCGAAGGTGCAAGCTAATTTGGGGATGTACGGGCCTTATGTGGTGCATGACCAGGGTAAGGTGGGGAAAGATTATCGATCGATCAAGCCGCCGGATGATGTTTTGACTATAGGGATCGATCGGGCTTTAGAGTTATTATCGCAGCCGAAAGCCGCCCGCGGCCGCAGCAAAACAGCGACACCTTTGAAGGAATTGGGCGCGCATCCAGAGTCGGGAGAACCGATCAATGTTTACGATGGTCGCTACGGCCCCTACGTGAAACACGGCGATATCAATGCTTCTTTGTCCAAGGATGAATCTGTGGAGAATTTCACCTTACAAAGAGCACTGGAATTGTTAGCAACGAAGGAAGCAGCGGGAGGCGGTAAATCTAGCAGCAAGTCGAAGAAGTCTACTAAGACTGCGGCGGCGAAGTCGGAGACTGCGACTGAGAAAACTGTGGCGAAGAAAACTACTGCTAAGAAGACGACAACTGCGGCGAAGAAAACCACGACTAAGAAGGCTGGGACTGCGACTGCGACTAAGAAGAAGACAACTTGAATTTAGTTTAGTTTTCACCCATAGAGAAACCCGGACGGTGTAGGGGCGGTGCCCCGTGCCCGCCCGGTTTTTTTGTTGGTAAAATACTGCACAAATTTAGTTTTGTAGTAAGGACTTCAGTCCTTAAAATTCGGCTGGAGTGTAGTAGGGCATAAAGTTTCTTGAATTCAATTAAGATATAGACGGCGGCCCCGATCGATAAACTCGAATCACTTTTCCCGTCAGAGTTTCAGCAATAGATATCGCATCATTAATATTAGCCGTCAGTCTAGCAATATCGTCATCTCGCGTGCAAGCAATAATACCGCAGTGGTCAGGTTGCAGCTTGTGGAGTTGAAAGAAATCGCGCCGATTGACAGTCAAAACAGCCCGATTTTCAACGATCGCAAATGCTAATACATTCTCATCAGGCAGTCCAGCGTTTCCTGCTTGTTGAACAGTCAAGACATCATGCCCCAAAGAGCGTAAATTTTGCACGACTTGCCGGGGAAAGTGTTCGTCTGCATAGATACGCGCCATAGGTTTATTGGATATTTTCAGGTGTATCTAAAATCTCGTCTGCCTCGTCTTGCAGTCTAATTGCTTCCTCAATTTCGTCAGGGTAAGCTTCAGCATAAGCCCAAACATTTACTAAATCAGCGGCACTCAGATGGGGATAGCAATCTAGGATAAAAGCATCGGTAGCGCCGTCATTGCGATAGCTTGCGAGCAACCAAACGGGAATGCGAGTATTGTCAATACAAGCATCGCCACCCATCACGCCGGGAGTTTTTGTAATAGAGCGTCCGCTGTTTTTGAGACTCTGGGTTAAGATGCGAATTGCCTCTGCTTTCTCTGCTGGCGTTAAGGCAAGAAGTTGCGCTTCTAATTCTGGGATTGTCATAGAGCTTATTTGATTTATGAATTATGTATGTATTGAATATTGTAGGGCGATATCCCTATTAGTTAGGTTTCTTGCAAAACGTTGTGAATTAATTCTGCTGCTAGTTCTAGCTTATCGCGGTGAGTAAGGGCTTCCATGTCAACGGTGACTGCTGAGCGGCGCTTGGGTGTGGGTGCGGCTGGGGATGCGGCGGGCAATTCCAGAGTTTCGTAGAAATAATCGATAGGTTTGCCGTACACGGCAGCGAAGGCGGGTAGCTCCCTCTCGGCGTCTACTTTGCGCTTGCCGTTTTCGATACACGATATGGCTTGTTGGCTCAGGCTTATCCCGTAGCGCAGCTCTAACTGCTCAATAACTTGCTCTTGGGTTAGTCCGAGTGCTTCGCGGGTAGCCTTGAGGCGCTTGCCAAGGGAGAACGCCATATCAGGAAATCATGTAAAGAACAATGAAATCCTATATTTTTCCTTAAGAAACATCTATACGATAAATCAATTGTTATACGATAATCGTGTAATTAAAGATTCCGATGAGTTCTAGCGAGCCGGAAGACTTGCGGACAAACCAGAAACCTTGTGGAGAAGAAGTGAAATGAACGAAATAGTTGAAAAAGCTCAACAGGCAATTGCTACACCCGAAGTGCAAGAGATGTTGAAGAAGTTATCTGAATATGGTTTAGGTGTGTTCATGCCACATATGCACGATCCAGAAACAGGTGACTTTGCCCCGCTTCCTTCAGGGATGGTAGCCGTAGAGGATAATCTACAAGTATCTTTTCATCATGTTTCTGAACCGGAAGTTTCTAACGGTAGACCTGTCGGTTGGGTTTGGGATAATTCTTCTCAAACAGCTATGGCTTGTACTACTTGTATCGAGTATAGCGGACGACACGGTAAAACGAATCATTAGGATTCGATACCTGCTTTATTTTCTATCAATTAGTCAGCCGACAATTACAGGAGCTACATCATGGCAAATGAGAAACCCCCTGATATAAGAGACCCCAATGCTTTTGAAGCAAAAGATGGAAAAAAATGCCCTTCGTGTGGCGGCACAGGAAAAATAAAGCCTGAAAAAGCTGTTAGAGAGGCAGTTTGCCAAAAGTGTAAGGGCAAGGGGTACTATATCTAAACGATTTTTGTTGATTGAGTACAGTGTGAGATAAGTCCAGTTTTATCTCACTCTATGCCAGAAAAGGTAGAAAACAGTTGTTATTATCAAATATTTTTGGTTTAACAACATGAAATATATTATTCTACAGGAGTTAATTATGAAGTTTTCCGCTGACCGTACAGAGAAAAAAGGACCTTTGGGAGGAGCTTACTACGAAACATATATCAAGATAACTTTGACACCTGAAGAGGAAACGATTGCCCGCAAACAAGGCATTATGAGAGCCAGAATTTTCGGAAGTATGATAAATTCAGATCACCCTGAAACAAGAGAGGCTTTTAGTCTTTGTGGTCGGTTAGAAATAACAATGGAAGATTTACTCAATGGGATTACAGTTAAAGTTGGTAGCGGTAAAGAACTGGGAAGGCTTGGAGCGTTTGAAGATTTAATAAAACAGCGTTGTAAAAACTTCAAGTCCAACCTTGAAGCCGATCAGTTGTTTGGCTCTGGCGGGTCTAAAGACGAAGAGGAGTTATAGGCTCGGATGGTGCAGTAATTTGTTCTGAGTTTTGTTAAGAAATGGAGAGATAAAATGTCAAACAAGCCAATGAAAGACGATCGCACAGAGAATCGTGCGTCAGCAAAAGATAAAGTAGAGCAAGTGGTTAAAAAACTCAACCTAACTAAAGATGAGCGAAGAGATCTACATGAACGCTTAGAAGACTACATGAGCTACCAGGATATACTGGATCTTGCAAAAAGTATGTTCCAACAACAGTCAGAAGGCCGTTGGTAGATAATGAAGGGATAAAAAAGCGATCGCCTTTTTTTCAATCCCCGACAAAAGAGCGATCGCACTTTTTTCAGTATCTCGATGAAAGGGCGATCGCTCTTTTTTACATAATTTGCACTGACGAGGGTATTCATTTTAGTTAAATTAGTCAGTTTGATATCATTTGCGCGATCGATCGCACTACCCACCCTATCCCTGACCTCGCGCTGGTCTAAAATCTCCGGGGCCGCAACAAAGGCGATATGTGCGATCGACAAACTGCCCGTATAACCCCGCCAGCAGCAGCAGCGGGGGAAAAACTAGCAGCAAGTCGAAGAAGCCAACTAAAACTGCTGCGGTAAAACCGGAAACTGCAACTGAGAAGACTGTGACGAAGAAAACAACTGCTAAAAAAACGGCGACAGCAACTAAGAAGAAAACCAACTGAAATTAGTTGAGTTTTCACTCATCCCGAAACCCGGTTTATCAAAAAAACTGGGTTTCTTTATTTATAAAACACTGCACCACATGGCAAAAATAGGTTTGTAGTAATGACTTCAGTCCTTAAAATTCTCTTCTCTTCCTTTGTCTCATCAGCGTCTGCGGGGTTCGATCGCCCCTATTGTTTTTGAGACATCTCAACTCAAACTCTTCTCAAGCCTAGCTTTTAGGCTTACTTGTCACCCGCCAGCAAAATCATCCTATTTACTTATTGACAATTGCTCTTCTCTGTTTAATTGTCAGGAAACGTATATATAAGGTTACAAATTGTATCCTAAGCAACAGAAAGTACCCAATGTTTTATGTAGCGCTCTACAATGGACAAAAGAAACAAGATTAAGAGACGCGATCGCTATGGATATGAATATGGATATGAATGGAAACCTAGACTGGGAAGAAGCATTTGAGTACAGAGCGGGCTTAACAGTGGAGTTGAAGTCCCAGCCAGGGGTTTTGCATACGATCGCTTACTATGAAGTGATGATGGTACCGCCCATCTGGTTAGAAAATGACCCGCGTCCCCGCTATCCTCACGAAGTGCGAGTCGTTGCCCACCAGCCAACTGTGTCCAATGTTTGCCGGATTTCAGAGAGTCCTGTTTTAGTCGCCTCCTAAGTTTTTTTAGCGGGAAATATCGGCGATGGCATCTAGCCAGCAATCAAACCGATGCAGTGATTTTCGGATTGAGATTGCTTGAGTTTAGTTTTTGGCATCGGCTAAGTAGTCGTAGGGTGCGCCGCCATGAACAACCCCTAACGCAGCATATCGACAATTTCACAGATCCGCACCTGTGCGATCGAGAGGCGATGTAAACAAACCCAACACTTATTTTCTACCCAAACTTTGTAAAAATGGTATTATTTTAGGGTTTCGGTAATTCCTTCCCCTATCCATAACCGCACGTGGGTCTAAAATCTCCTCAGCGACCACAAAGGCGATATGGGCGATCGACTTTCACGAAAAAACTGCGGTAATTCAAAAGTATGTTGGTACAACTGGTATAAATCCATCTTGATATTTAATGAGAGTTGTTTGAGGTTTTTCCTAGGGCGACTAATTCGGTTTATTAACACAAAAGAGACAACTTTAACCATAAAAATTAAATTGGTATGTTAAGATGACACAAGCCCTTAGCATACTTGATTTCAATTATGGCTGAAAAATTAATAGTTAGAAACTTTGCTGGCATCAAGAATTTGGAGATTGAAATCAAACGAATAAATATACTTATTGGTCCTCAAGCCAGCGGTAAAAGTGTTTGCGCTAAACTCCTTTTTTATTTTAAGAACTTCGTATGGGAAATTTTATCGGTTGTAAATAATGAGCAGACAAAACGCAATCTAGATTCAAACTATTCCAAGACGTTTGAGGAATATTTTCCTCCAGATTGTTGGGGAAAACAAGATTTTTTCATCAGGTATGAAATTTCCAATGTTTTTATAGAAGTTAGTAGAAAACAGGATACCAAAGGTAGAGTTTCCCTCAGCTATTCAGATTTTTTCAAGAAACAATTGGCAGACCTACGCAATTTACTCAAAAAAGCAAGAGAGGAAAGCTCTGAAATAACTTTGAGTAATAATATTATTAATAGTTCATTGTTTGGCCATAAATTTTTAAAAGATCACTTAGTAGAAAGTTTAGGCAGCTCCATTGGTCGAGAGGCAGCCTTCAATCAGCTTTTTATTCCTGCTGGCCGCTCATTTTTCGCTAATCTTCAGAGCAATATTTTTTCTTTTCTTTCAAGCAATAATACCTTAGATCCATTTCTAAGATCGTTTGGCTCAACCTACGAAACGATAAAAAAATTGCGTATAAAATATAATATTTACCTTGAACCTAAATATACAAAAGATATACTAGAGGAAATAAACAGGCTAATAGAGCAGTCTTTATGTGGTAAGCATATACAGGAAAAAGGCAAAGATTTTCTGGAGGTGGCAGATGGAAGACGTATTAGTATTGCGAACTCATCTTCCGGTCAACAGGAAACATTGCCTCTGACAATTATGCTAGCTGCACTACCTTTACTAGCTTCCCCTCCAGTCGGTCATACAGTGTATATTGAGGAGCCGGAAGCGCATTTATTTCCAAGCGCACAGCGTAATATTGTCGAGTTGATCGCTACTGTCTTTAATACTCGCAAAAAGCAACTTCAATTCTTTATAACTACCCATAGTCCTTATGTCCTGACAGCACTTAATAATCTACTCCAGGCTGGGCTTCTTTATCAAGAGTCCAGTGAAGATATACAACATCAACTAGAAAAGATTGTATCTAGATACAAATCATTAGATGTTGACGATCTCTCAGCCTATGTTTTGAGCGAGGGAAAATGCAATAGTATTGTGTGTCCTGATACTGGGTTGATTGATGCGCGAGTCATTGATTCTGTTTCTGATGAACTAGCTATTGAATTCGATCAACTTCTCAACTTAGTTTAAATCGTATATGAAAAGTCTTTCCGAGTGTGAGGAACGTAGATCCGACACCAAGATTGTCTTGCAGGAGAACAAAAGTAAAATAACGTTCCTCAACCCGAATAAAGACGAAATATTAAAAATTAAGGTTGATGGCTGCGTTATTAGTGACAATGAGACTTTGCGTTGCGACTACGCACTCATTCCTTCTGATGCAGTAGAAATATATGTAGAGTTGAAAGGAAGCGATATTGCACAGGCGGTTAAACAAATAGAATCAACTATTAATTTACTTTCGGCAAATCCCCAAAAGATTAAGAAGCTATGTTTTGTCGTGTCTACACGTGTGCCAAAACAAACAACAAGTATACAACAGCTACAAAGTCAGTTTAAGAAAAAATTTAATGCTAGTTTCCGAATCAAGAATATTCAAGATGAGTATGATTTAAGTACGTCCATAAGCTAAACTAACGAGAATTTTGATATGACGAACATACAAAACTTTAGCAGAAAAGGAGTCAGCGGACAATTCGCATGCATAAATAAAATTTAATTCACATATAAATCATTATCACTTCTACCTTGAGAAGTATCTTTTTGGGGACTTGCACAACACATCCCCCCACACGCAGCACATACGCATCAGGTGCACAGTGCACACTCTACGAAAAGTTTTGTGGAAATCCTATTTTATATTGCTTAATTCCTTGATCCCCGAAACTTTCCACCTTTATTCCCTCGAAATTGTGCGATGTTTAGCCATAAATTAACATTGATTTAAACTTTTATGGAGACATAAACGAGCTAGAATTCAATAGTTGGTGTGGAAGACATGGAGTTTAAAGACAAAATGTCACAGATAAAAAATTAATATCGATCGCACTTATCGATCGCACTTTACAAAACAAGCACAACTTAGGAGTCAATCGCTGATGATGCTAGGAACAACCGAGATCCCGCAATTAAAGCCGCTTTCCGACTCAGAACTACACAAAATGAACGCCTACTGGCGGGCGGCAAACTACCTATCCGTCGGACAAATCTATCTCCTCGACAACCCCCTACTCAAAGAACCCCTCAAAATCGAACACGTCAAACCGAGACTCCTCGGACATTGGGGCACCACTCCAGGCCTCAACTTCATCTACGTTCACCTCAACCGCATCATCAAAGCCCAAGACCTCAACACCATCTACATCGCAGGCCCCGGACACGGCGGGCCGGGCTTGGTCGCCAACACCTATCTCGAAGGCACTTACAGCGAATATTACTCGAACATTTCCCAAGATGAAGAGGGTATCAAACGGCTGTTCAAACAGTTCTCCTTTCCCGGCGGTATCCCCAGCCACGTCGCCCCGGAAACCCCCGGTTCGATTCACGAAGGCGGCGAACTCGGCTACGCCCTCGTCCACGCTTACGGGGCGGCCTTCGACAATCCCGATTTGATTGTGGCGGCCGTTGTCGGCGACGGGGAAGCCGAAAGCGGCCCGCTGGCTGCTAGCTGGCATTCTAACAAGTTTCTCAACCCGGTTCGGGACGGGGCCGTGTTGCCAATTTTGCACTTGAACGGCTACAAAATTGCCAATCCAACGCTGTTGGCCCGCATTCCGCAAGAGGAATTGGAAAGTTTGATGGTCGGTTACGGCTACAAACCTTATTGGGTGGAAGGTTCAGACCCGGAAACCATGCACCAGTTGATGGCTGCAACTCTCGATACTGCGATCGGCGAAATTAAGGCGATTCAGGAAAAAGCCCGCACAGAGGGCTATTCCGGTCGTCCCCAGTGGCCGATGATTGTGATGAAAACTCCCAAAGGCTGGACGGGCCCGAAGGAAGTTGACGGTAAGAAAACTGAGGATTATTGGCGATCGCACCAAGTCCCACTTTCGGAAATGGCTTCTAAGCCGGGACACGTCCAACTCCTGGAAGATTGGATGAAAAGCTATAAGCCGGAAGAACTCTTCGACGAAAACGGCAAGTTAATTCCCGAATTGGCGGAACTCGCACCCAAGGGATCTCGACGCATGGGGGCAAATCCCCACGCTAACGGCGGCCTGCTGCTGCGAGACTTGAAAATGCCGAAATTTGAGGACTACGCCGTTGACGTGCAAAAACCGGGCACTGTAATGGCAGAAGCAACCCGCGTTGCCGGCCGCTTCCTGCGAGACGTGATGAAACTGAATCAGGAAAACGCCAATTTCCGCATTGTCGGGCCCGACGAGACGGCCTCAAACCGCCTCGATCCGGTGTTTGAAGTGACGAACCGGGTGTGGGCGGGAGAAATTTTGCCCGAAGACGACCACATCTCCCCAGACGGCCGGGTGATGGAAGTCCTCAGCGAACATCTATGTCAGGGATGGCTGGAAGGCTATTTGCTGACGGGACGCCACGGCTTTTTCTCTTGTTACGAGGCGTTTATTCACATCATCGATTCGATGTTCAACCAACACGCCAAGTGGTTGAAAACTACTAACGATATTCCTTGGCGCCGACCGATCGCCTCTCTCAACTACCTGCTAACTTCTCACGTTTGGCGGCAAGACCACAACGGTTTTTCTCACCAAGATCCGGGTTTTATCGACCACGTAATTAACAAGAAAGCGGAAGTGGTGCGGATTTATTTGCCGCCGGATGCGAACACTTTGCTGTCAGTAACGGATCACTGTCTCCGCAGCCGCCACTATGTCAACGTGATTATTGCAGGGAAGCAGCCGGCATTGCAGTATTTGGATATGGATTCTGCGATTAAACACTGTACTGCCGGCATCGGCATTTGGGAGTGGGCCAGCAACGATAAAGGTGGCGAACCGGATGTGGTGATGGCTTGCGCGGGTGATGTTCCGACGCTGGAAACTTTGGCTGCTGTTGATATTCTGCGCCGAGATTATCCTGATTTAAAAGTGCGGGTGGTGAATGTGGTGGATTTGATGACGCTGCAACCTGCTAGCGAACATCCCCACGGTTTGTCTGACAAGGATTTTGATACTTTGTTCACGAAAGATAAGCCGGTGATTTTTGCTTTTCACGGCTATCCTTGGCTGATTCACCGCTTGACTTATCGCCGGACAAATCACCCGAATATTCACGTTCGGGGTTACAAGGAAGAGGGGACGACTACGACGCCGTTTGATATGGTGGTGATTAATGACCTCGATCGATTCCATTTGGTTGGAGATGTACTCGATCGCGTTCCAAAACTGAGTTCTGTCGCAGCTTACGGCAAACAAGCTATCCGTGACAAGCTGATCGAACACAGGCACTATATCAACGAACACGGCGATGATATGCCGGAAGTCCGCGACTGGAAGTGGCCGTATGCGGGCCCGGTTTCGCCGGAAGCGCCGCAGGAAACGAAAGATCCGACGGCGACACCCGATCAAACCGTGCGATCGGGTGCACCGGGCTAGCGATATTCTGGGTAGGGACACGGCAATGCCGTGTCCCGACGGGATTCCATTTGTATTAGAATAAATCTGCCGTAATGGTCATCTTAGTGGGGCGACGCAGTGAAGTGAGGGGGATGCGCGATCGGATGCTGGCGTTAAACTGGCATAACGTTTATAGAGAATAAGAATGTCTTTTTCCTGGGTCACAGTCTAACTGCTATGTGGGCGTATTCTGTCGAAAAGCAGCCAACATCACATAACAAGAGGTATTGGTTGGGCTGGCTAATTGTTATTGCATCCGCCTTTGCGGTTAACCGTTAATTATCAAGAAATAAGAATTACTCACTCTTTTTTGCTCAGCCTTTTGCTACCATTTGGCACAATTCTCGTGCTGGCACTTTTTTGTTGCAAAGGACGTACACTCATCACTCGCAGTCAACAAGTCATCTTAGCAGGGCTTTTCCATCTCGATCTCCTTACGGGAGTTAACAGCTTACCTGTAATCTGACCCTTCAGCACAGAAACGTTCAAACTTTCTTTTGGTCTGCTTCCCAGTGCTGGTTTTTTAAACCCGTTCAACTATTATTTTTACCTAAATTAATTGATTGAGATTGGTGTTCTTGCCCTGTTATATCGTGTCCGGTCGATTACTGTTGATATGGGCGGGGCGGGTTTATGAATTTGTTGGCTTTGAATTTGAGAATACTGGTGAACCCGCCCCTACAAGATATGGAATTATAGTCATTTCAAATAAATGTGAGACAAATGCAAGATGATGTAAAATGAAGAAAAATGGTTAACTCGGAGCTGA